>JANNGV010000316.1:0-6258 GCA_031404055.1 Chloracidobacterium sp. | reverse complement strand
CGATAATAGTTTAAGAAATATATGTATTTGCTGGCTTTTGCCGAATCGATCCAGCTTTTTCCGGACGGCACTTTATTCATCCACATTGCATTGATCCTAATTATGATCTGGGTCTTGAACCGGACGTTTTTCCGTCCGATCAACCGGATCATCGAGTCGCGCGAAAAACACAAGGGCGGCCAGGGCGGCGAGGCGGAAACGATATTGAAGGATGTTGCTGAAAAGCAGAGTCTTTATAATAGATCAATGCTCGAGGCGCGAAGTGAAGGCTATGAGGTGATTGAGAAACTGCGTGCTGAGGCGGTTGCCGAGCGATCCGCAAAAATCGCGACGGCGAAAGAAGAAACGGCTCAGGCTTTTGCGGACGAGAAAAAGCAATTACAGGATCAGACCGCCGAGGCTAGAGCAGCTATTGCCCGCGAGGCTGAAGAAATGTCAGACAAGATAGCGGCGAATATTTTGCGGGTCTGACCACCCCGTCTGCCGACCACCCCGTCAGCGGAAGCCGCTGCCACCCCTCCTAAGACAGGAGGGGAGCTAAAACGTCACCCCCTCCTTTGAAAGGAGGGGAGCTTTAAGAGTCGCGACTCTAAACATTATGTTGGGATTTATTCACAATTTAGTTTTGATCTTCGCCGCCGCGAGTGGCGAAGGTAAGGGCGGATTTGCCGAGTTTTATAATAAATGGTTTAACTATCCCGGCTTCGAGCTATGGAAGTTTATCAATCTCGCGATCTTTGTCGGATTGTTGATCTATTTGCTCAAAAAGCCGTTGAGCGAAGCGTTTAAGGCAAAGCGTGAGGCGATCAGGGCCGAGCTGATCAAGGCCGAAGAAGAAAAGCAGGCCGCACTTTCGCAGTTGACGTCTGCCGAGGCAAAGCTTGCCGCGCTGGAAACGGAGAAAGCAAATGTTTTGAAAAAGGCGAATGAGGAAGCCGAAGCGGAGAAGCGGCGGCTGGCCGAACAGACACAAATCGAAGTTGCAAAATTGCGTGAACAGACGGGCGGAGAAATATCGCGGCTGACGAAGCAAACGCGGGCCCAGCTTAGAAGATTTTCGGCCGAAGAGAGTATTCGGCTGGCCGAAGAAAAGCTTCGTACGCAGATCGATGCCAACAAAGACGCTCAGCTTATTAAGGCCGGTATTAATTCGATCGGAGGTCTGAACTAATAAAATGAGTGTTGAAACCATTGCCCGCCGATACGCGACTGCTCTCGCCGATGTCGTTCTGAAATCGGGTGAAACCGAAACCGTAAAAGGTGAACTGAAATCGTGGGAAGTCCTGATCGACTCGAATGCGAACCTGCAAACGGTATTTGGCAATCCATCTATCGCGCATCTTAAAAAAGAAAACATCTTAGACGGACTGCTGACTAAAACGCAGCCGACCAGGACGACCGCGAATTTTTTGCGCGTCTTGTTAAAAAACAGCCGGCTGACCGAGCTTGGCCATATAAACACGCGTTTCGCGGCGGTTTTGGAAGAGCGGAGCGGGAACGTGCTGGCAAAAATCACGTCTGCCCGCGAGCTGTCCGAAAGCGAAAAGACGGAATTAAAAACTAATCTTGAGAAACTGACCCGCAAACAGGTCAAAGCCGACTTCAACATCGATAACGGAATTATCGGCGGCGTCGTCACGCAGATCGGATCGACGGTATATGACGGCTCCGTCAGAACACAACTGGACAATTTAAAAGCAGAATTAATAAACGGGTAGTAAATCGTGAATCGTAAATCGTAAATCGTAAATCGGAAACATCCCTAGCTATTGACGATTTACTATTCACGATTCACGAAAAACATATGGAAGCAATTAAAGCTAACGAAATTAACGAAATCATACGTGCGCAGATCGAGAATTTCGATACGAGCATGACGGTTGACGAAGTCGGAACCGTGATCAAGGTCGGCGATGGTATTGCTGAGATCCACGGGCTGGAAAAGGTAATGGCGGGCGAGCTGCTCGAATTTCCGCATGGCGTTCGCGGCCTGGCCCTTAACCTTGAAGAAGACAAGGTCGGTACGGTGCTGTTCGGCGATTTTCAGAAGATCAAGGAAGGCGACGAAGTAAAGCGTACCCGCAAGATCATGAGCGTGCCTGTTGGCGATGCAATGATCGGACGCGTTGTCGATGCTCTCGGAAACGCGATTGACGGCAAGGGTGATATTATTACCGACGCTTTTAATCCCGTCGAGCGTATTGCTCCGGGAATCATCGACCGCCAGCCGGTTAAAGAGCCGCTTCAGACCGGATTGAAGGCAATTGATGCGATGGTGCCGATCGGCCGCGGCCAGCGTGAGCTGATTATCGGCGACCGCCAAACGGGTAAAACAGCCGTTGCAATTGACGCGATCATAAACCAGAAAGGCAAGGACGTTATCTGCGTCTACGTCGCCATCGGGCAAAAGGCTTCGACCGTTGCACAGGTTGTGAAGAAGCTTGAAGATTTCGGAGCGATGGATTACACGGTCGTCGTTTCGGCAACGGCTTCGGATCCCGCGGCTATGCAATTTTTGGCCCCTTATTCAGGTTGCGCAATTGCGGAATACTTCCGCGACAATGGCCGTCATGCGTTGACGATCTATGATGATCTGTCGAAGCAGGCCGCGGCTTATCGCGAAATTTCGCTGCTGCTACGCCGTCCTCCGGGCCGCGAAGCTTATCCGGGCGACGTTTTCTACCTGCACTCACGCCTTCTCGAACGCGCGGCAAAGATGTCGGATGCACGCGGCGGCGGAAGCTTAACCTCGCTGCCGATCATCGAAACGCAGGCCGGAGATATTTCGGCCTACATTCCGACGAACGTGATCTCGATCACCGACGGACAGATCTTTCTTGAATCTGATCTGTTCAACTCCGGCGTGCGTCCCGCTATCAATGTGGGAAACTCGGTTTCGCGCGTCGGCGGTGCGGCTCAGATCAAGGCGATGAAGCAGGTCGCCGGAACCTTACGTATCGATCTTGCGCAGTATCGCGAGTTGGCGGCTTTCGCCCAGTTTGGCTCCGACCTCGATAAATCGACGCAGGATCAGCTCGAACGCGGTAAGCGGCTGACGGAAATTCTCAAACAGGGACAGTATCAGCCGATGGAAGTTGAAAAACAGGTGCTTATCATCTGGACCGTGACCAACGGTTTGGCCGATGATATTGCGGTCGAAGACCTTAAACGTTTTGAAGAAGAGATCACGGGATTTATGGAAAAATCGCACCCTGGTGTTCTGAACACGATGCGTGAAAAGAAATCCATCGATGACGATTTGAAGGCGTCAATGAAAGAAGCGGTTGAGGATTTCAAAGCGACGCGTTGGAATAAGGACGAGGTCGTCGCAGCGAAGGCGTAATTAATGGTGAATGGTGAGTGGTGAATGATGAATTTAACCTGATTCACCATTCACCACTCACCATTCACCATTCACAAATATGGCTAGTTTGTTAGACATGCGCCGGCGGATTAAGTCGGTCAAAAATACACAGCAGATCACCAAGGCCATGAAAATGGTTGCGGCTGCAAAGCTTAAACGCGCGCAGGATCGCGTGATTTCTTCGCGTCCGTTTGCGGGCAAGATGTCGGAGGTTCTCGGCGGTTTAAGTGCTAAGGTTGCCGACGAGTTTTCGCATCCACTGCTTGATGAGCGTGGCGATGAGAAATACGTTGTCGTGCTTATCAGTGCAGATAAAGGACTTGCGGGTGCGTTTAACGCAAATGTGATCAAGGCCGCACAGGCGTTTTTGAAGGAGAACGCGTCAAAGACGGCAGAAATGATCCCGGTTGGGCGAAAGGGCCGCGACTTTTTCAAACGCCGCGATGTTAAGTTTGTTGAAGAATACATCGGTCTTACGGGAAGCGGCCAGGTCGTGCATGCGGACGCTGTCGAGATCGCACACAAGATCATAAAGACATTTACCGAGGACGAGACGATCGATAAAGTGTTTATTGTTTTTACCGAATTCAAGACTGTCCTGTCCCAAAAGCCCGTGATCGAACAGCTTCTTCCGATACCGAAAATTGCGGCGGATGAAGACACGGCGACCGGTGTTCAGGCGGAATATATTTACGAGCAGCCGGCAGCCGAGATTTTCGGAAAGCTTCTGCCGAAACAGGTCGAAACCCAGATTTATAAGGGAATGCTCGAGTCGGTCGCGTCCGAACAGGGATCGCGGATGACAGCGATGGACTCGGCATCAAAGAATGCGGGTGAGCTGATCGACACGCTAACGCTGAATATGAACCGCATCAGACAGGCGGCTATCACGAAGGAAATCATCGAAGTCGTTTCCGGAGCGGCCGCGGCATAAAGAGTAGGCAGAAGGCGGTCGGCAACACGCGGTCTTGCCACCTAGCCGAAAAATGTCAACTCATATGCCTACTTTGCATTCATCAAATAATTGGCGCGGGCGATTGATTAGTTACGCGCCTCTTATTTTGTGGACGGGCGTGATCCTTTTTTTATCGACCAGCCAGGCGTCGATGGCGGAAACGTCACGGTTTATTCGTCCGCTCATCGAATTCTTTTTCCCGTCGGCGGCGCCGGACACGTTTCTGCTCGCCCATGCTTTTATCCGCAAGACCGCCCACTTTGTCGAGTACGCGGTTCTCGCCCTTTTTGCTGCTCGGGCGTTCTCCAATTCATCCGTTAATATTTTAAGCAGGTATTGGGCGTTATTTTCGTTTGCGCTTGTCATTCTGATCGCGGTTATAGATGAGAGCAATCAGAGTTTAGATGCGTCGCGGACAGGGTCAGCCTGGGACGCTCTTTTAGACACAAGCGGCGGACTCTCGGCTATTTTGATCTTCTATTTGATATTGCGCCGGATTCGCAAATCTCAGTCTTGATTTAATTCCAAAGCGGACCGGATCAATTCAGGAATTAGCACCGCTTCCGGCAGCGTGCTCCAATGCCGGACGGGAAATTCCTTTTTCATCGTTTTGATCTTTAGCCTGAACGGGTTGAAGATCGAACGGTAATACAAGAGCCAGAAATCTTCGGTTTCATCGGACGCGGGCGCGAAATTTTTGCCGACCGCGGGGCTGAAGGTAAGATCGGTCTTGTCCCAATGAGCGCAACCCTTTGGCGTAAGGATAGAGAATTTCATCGATCCAAAACGGCGTTTGAAAAAAGGTGTCGCCCGCTCGACCGTAAAATGCTGCGGTTCATGCCACGCACAAAAGATTTCTTCGCCTTCGCATTCGACGCGGCGGAACCGGACAAAGGCGTGAAATTTGTGTACATCGCGATTAACGGCCTTTTCCATTAGCCGGGCGTCCCGCACGTCTTTGTCCGATTCGATCTCAAGAAGATTACGGTTTGAATGCGTGAGGCGAAATAATATCCGGTAAAGAAGCGGCCATCTTTCGGGGTCATCAAAGCAAGAGACGGCTTGGGCTATCTTGATAAACTCGAGCGGAACGCTCATTGCGGGCGAAAGAGATACGAATGCCGATGCTTCGTCGAAAAGGCCACTCTGTATTTCTCCGGCCCAGACAACATCCTCCGGCGGAATGCCGGAAACCAGTAATTTCCGTGCGGCATTCCTCCAGCTTTCGAAAGTATTTTCGACGGAAACGTGAATCATCTCTTAAAGCTCGCCCGTGATAACCGACAGTTTTGAAACAACTGGATCGAAAAGCCCTGGCTGGATCAGCTTTGGTTTAAAGCGATCGAGCAGGTCGGTTCGATCAAGGCGAAAAACATCCGGATTGTGATCGGCCGTCGTAATGAACCACCTGGCCCGATTGAGGCTGACGCGAAGCCGCACGAGGTCTTCCAGCTTGATGCGGTGAAAGCGGCGAATTTTCAGAATGCGTGCGACATTGCGGATGCCAATGCCGGGAATTCGCAGCAAAATGCTTTTCGACGCACGGTTTACGTCGATAGGAAATAGGCCGCGATGGCGCAGGGCCCATGCAAGTTTTGGATCTTTTTCAAGATCGAGATTGCCGCCATCCAAACCCTCCGTAATATCACTCGCGGAAAAGCCGTAGTTGCGTATCAGCCAGTCCGCCTCATAAAGCCGGTGCTCGCGCATCGGCGGTGTCGGTGTTTTTGCTAGGTTTGGATCGGTAAACTGGGCCGGCGAGAACGCCGAGTAATAAACGCGGCGGAGAAGAAACTTTTTATACAGCGATTCGGCCTTTGTAAGAATTACACTATCCGTGCTTTTGCTGGCACCGACGACCAGTTGCGTTGATTGTCCCGCACGAGCAAATTTGGGAGCATTAACGTCGCTCTTAGCACGGTCTTTCGCCTCATCGATG
>JANNGV010000315.1:0-3578 GCA_031404055.1 Chloracidobacterium sp. | reverse complement strand
TTGGATGGATCAAGCCCAGGCCGAGGCCATTTGGCTCAAGGCCCCGACGGCCAAGTTCGTCAAGCTGTTTCCGGCCAAAAAATGGGGCTTTCTGTCACGCTGATTTACGAGGCATTTCTGATTTTCGTGGACAAACTCGATCGGATCCTCGATCGTGATGATATGATCTTCACGCTGGGTGTTAATGTGATTCACCATTGCGCAAAGCGTAGTTGATTTACCGGAACCAGTTGGGCCCGTAACGACGACAAGCCCTTTGTTAAGCTCGCACATGCCGAGAATAGAGGGCGGAAGGCCAAGGTCTTCAGCGGTCGTCATCTTCGCTGGAATAATTCGAAAGACGCCGCCCATTCCTTTTCGGTCCATATAGATATTGCATCGAAAGCGGGCAAGGCCCGGAATATCGTGTGCAAAATCACTGTCCTTTCGCTCGGCAAATTCTTCCTGATTCCGTGGAGGCATTATGGATGTCAGCAGTTCCTTCATCGAGTCGGTTGTAAGGACCGTCTCGGCTGACTCAAGCTTCTGCATCTTGCCGTCTTTTCGGACTAGCGGCGGCATCCCAACCGACATATGCAGGTCTGACGCACCGACCTCATTCATACGGTAAAAAAGACTTTCCATGCGGTCCTTGACTTCGTTACCACTCGAAGACCTCTCACTAGTCCGCCTGTCGCTAACCAGTGATTCCGCCACGTCCTCCACATTCAAATGCGTGCTCACCGAGTCGTCTTCAAAACCGTTAGGCTCATAAACCGGAGCCGGGATTAGATTATCGATCGAAGCCACGCTATCCATCTGATGAAAGCGATTCGCCGATTCGACATTCCCGACACCTTCGACCTCAACATCAAACTCGGGTAGGCCTGCCATTTGATCGTTAAATGTCAGATCACCCGCCATACCGCCGTCAACCGGGACCGAGTTTGATTGGAGAAAAGGCGGGGTAATGCTTCCGCTGACCGGCTGAAGATCGATCGGGGACGAATTGTCAACGGGCGTTTCCGCTACCGGAAAATCTAACTTCTCAGTTGTCGGGATACTTCCCAAGACGGGTTTTATAGTCACGTTAAAACCCGCCGGGGACTTCTGGACCGTAAAACTAAAATCACCCAAATTGCTCGGGTGGACAAACTGGATAGCTGGCTGGTTGGGCAGGTCCTGCTTTATATCGGCCGGGATCAAAGGAAAAACCATCATGCTGATCTGCGATCCAAGCAATGGCGAATTAGCAACATCGGTATTTCCGCCTTCCGATACGACGTACGGGTTTATGTTGGGCTTGAGATGAAGCTCTTGACCGGAGGTAGAGATAAGTTCCTGCAGGTATTCGTTTAACTTGTCCATGGCTTTGATAGGTAAGGCGTGATATGACGAGAACGGCGAGATGAGCTGAAAATGCTCAAAGTAGATTGTAGCATTAGTAAACAATGTTTGTCACTAAGTTAGTTGAGGGGTTTGTTCTAATTTTGTGTTGCTAAGGTCGCTGACCCAATAAATTTCGGACACGACATGATCGAGGCTGGTATCAAACCGTAACGGCCTCGCGATATTCACCCCAGACGGTGCGGAGGCGGCCGCTGATCTCGCCGACCGTGACATCTCTTTCTACGCATTCGAGGATTCTGGGAAGCAGATTTTCGGTGCCTTTTGCGGCAGCTTCAAGTGCGTTCATAGAGCTCTCAGCCATAGCGGCATCGCGGCGTGAACGCAACGCCTGTAAGCGTTCTACCTGGTTTTTTTCGATCTGAGCATCGATCCGCATGATCGGGATCGTGCTTGTTTCGTCGCTTTGAAATTTATTTACGCCGACGACAACCGCATCGTTTGTCTCGACGGCTTTCTGGTATTCGTAAGCGGCTTCCTGGATCTCGCGTTGTACGTAACCGGTTTCGATTGCCTTTAGCATGCCGCCCATGTCATCGATCTTGGCTATGTAATTCTCAGCCATCTCTTCGAGCCGGGATGTAAGCTCTTCTATTGCATAACTTCCGGCCAGCGGATCGACCGTATCCGCAACCCCTGATTCGTTTGCTATGACCTGCTGTGTGCGAAGAGCGATGCGGGCGGCGGATTCGGTGGGGAGCGAAAGCGCCTCGTCCATTGAGTTGGTGTGTAGGCTCTGCGTACCGCCCAGCACGGCAGCAAGGGCTTGGATCGTCGTCCGAACTATGTTCACCTCAGGCTGCTGAGCTGTCAGCGTAGATCCGGCCGTCTGCGTGTGAAAGCGAAGCATCAGCGATTTCGGATTTTGGGCCTTGAATCGGTCGCGCATGATGTTTGCCCATAATCTCCGGGCTGCGCGGAACTTAGCGACCTCTTCTAGTAAGTTATTGTGAGAATTGAAGAAAAACGAAAGCCTGGGAGCAAATTCGTCTACACTCAGTCCGACATCGATCGCTGATTGAACGTAGCAAATGGCATCGGCCAGTGTGAAAGCGAGTTCCTGCGCGGCGGTCGAACCGGCCTCGCGGATATGGTAGCCGGAGATCGAGATGGTGTTCCAATTCGGCACTTCGGCGGCGCAGAAAGCGAAAGTATCCGTGATTAATCGAAGACTTGGTTTGGGCGGATAAATATATGTTCCGCGAGCGATGTACTCCTTCAAAATATCGTTCTGAATCGTTCCGCTAACTTTATCAAACGGGACGCCCTGTCGCCGCGCGACGGCCAGGTAGAGACACAAAAGCGTTGATGCAGTTGCGTTTATCGTCATTGAGGTCGAGACCTTATCCAGCGGAATGCCGTCCAGAAGAGCTGACATGTCGTCGATACTGTCGATCGCAACGCCGACTTTTCCGACCTCGCCCATAGCGAGCGGATCATCCGAGTCGAGGCCAATTTGCGTCGGCAGATCGAAAGCGACACTCAATCCGGTCGTGCCTTGCGACAGAAGGTATCTATAACGCTCGTTCGATTCCTGTGCGCTCGCAAAACCGGCATACTGCCGCATCGTCCAAAACTTACCGCGATACATGTTTTTGCGGACGCCACGCGTATATGGAAAATCACCCGGATCGGCAAGATCAGCGGCGTAATCGATTTGTTTTGTGTTAGTTGGACTAAAGTCGTTGGCTAACTCGATGCCCGAGGAAGTCTCGAACTTTTCACGTCGCTCTTCTGCCATAATTCCGATAGATTAACATATCTGCCGGCGATTTTTGACTTCGCCAACTTCGTTGCGTAGCATTTTGAAAAGCAATGGAATTGGACGACAGAGCAAAAAATGCTTCACGCGAGCTTGGCGACGCGCTAAATGCAGTATTAGATTCGAACATCAACGTTCGGGACGCAATCGACCATCTTCGCGAGCTCGGTTTCGAACCGAATCTGACCTTGCGGCTCGAGCTTTCGCGAACAAGCCCCGCCGACACCGTCGGAAATAGTTTTGAACTGGAATTGAGCGATGAAGACCTGCGAACTCTCCAGAGCATGAAGATCAGCTTTGAATAAACTGCACCCTTGAATTACTACAATTACTATACCGAGATTGAAGAGACTTTCGTCCGCCGCCGGGGCAAAAACCTGCTGCTTAGTCCGATCGATTGGGCAATGATCGAGAGCTGGCAGGAGCGGGG
>JANNGV010000314.1:0-1531 GCA_031404055.1 Chloracidobacterium sp. | reverse complement strand
CGTTTCGCGTGATCACCGAAGCCCGAAGATGTCGCAGATCATCAGGGATCTTGGCATTCGAAGCGAAGTCGGGCGAGGCTCGGTCGGTGTCAAGGTCGGGCTTATCGCCGAGCAAACCTGCGATCTTTATATTCACCTTTCACACCGGACAAAATTTTGGGACACGTGCGGCCCGCAGGTAATTCTGGAAGAAGCGGGCGGCAAGCTGACCGACCTTTTCGGCACGGCAATCCGCTACGATATCGGCGACGTGCAGAATCTGAATGGCATTCTGGCCTCGAACGGTGCCGCACACGATGCGGCGGTCGAGGCTTTAAAACCGATACTGCACGAGTTTGGCCGGCTCAAGCTTAATAGCGTGGCCTGATTTGCGATTGGGATTGAAGATTTCTTTGCGACGTTTTAGCGTAGCCACGCCCGTTTACGGCGTGGTAGTAGTCGAGTAAAAAACAGGAGGGCGTTTTAACGTCCTTATTTTTCTCGGCTTCAGCCGCGCAAAGGTAAGGAAAGGACGTTAAAACGCCCTGACGAAAACTCGTCGCTGTTAACCACGTCGTAAACGGGCGTGGCTAGGCGAAGCCGAAGGAACCAACGAACCACTCGACGGATAGTATCAAACCGTCGGCAAGGCTTCTTGCGCGACCTTCTTGCGTCGCTTGCGGGCGTTGCGCCATGTTTTCAGGCCTTCTTTAGACAGGCTTAGGATTGGTTTGCGATTCGAATACAGCAGTTTGATCCACGCCATTTTGCTCATTTGCGGGAAATAGATACCGCGGAAGAACAGGCGGGCAACCAAGTGGCCGATGCGTGTTTCGATCGGCGCGTGCTTGATCATTTCGATCGCCTCGGCATTGCGTTCCGGGCTGTAGGAATGCGACCACGCATCAAACGTTTCAACTTTTGCGTCCTCGATCGTCATCTTCAGCGGGTTGTGGGCCATGACGAACGGCGCGAATTCGAGCCAGTGTTTGGGGCGATGGAGCCGTCCGGATTTCTCCAGCCGCGTGTAAAGCGGCGTTGAAGGAAACGGCGTCAATTGGCCAAAAACCGGAAGTCCGGGGGCCCAACTGTCGATCTCGCCGACGGTGCGTTTTGCCACACCGACCGTGTCGTTATCCATTCCAAAAATGAAGGACGTGATCGCGAAAATAGTCCGGCGGGCGAGGCCGTCGAGCACAGCTTTGTAATCCGCAGGCTTAGAAAACTGCTTGTTTACATCGGCCATGTTCGCGGGGTCGATGGATTCCATTCCGATGAATACCCATTTGCCGCCAGCTTCGGCGATCAGATCGACAAGCTCTTCATCACCGAGCAAATTTGCACTGATTTGTGCAACCCACGGAAGCGTTGCACCGGCAGCGATCATGTCTCGAAGCAAAGATTTTAGCCGTTTCTTATTGATGGCAAGATTGTCATCGATAAAAAAGACGGCGATCTGACCTTTTTCGGTTTTGGCCCGTGCCTTGAGCCTCAAAAGCTCTTCGACCACGCTTTCATTAGTGCGGAAGCGAATGGAATCGCCAAAGAAGCC
>JANNGV010000313.1:0-5599 GCA_031404055.1 Chloracidobacterium sp. | reverse complement strand
CAATCGTTCGGACGCTTGTAGAAACGCGCTTCCGCCGCGAGGCTTTTTTCGCCATTTGAGCCAATAGCAATCGCCCTGACCGTAGACGAAGCGTCGATGGTTAGGGGAGCTTTGTAAGCCATCGATCTCTCGCCGGGTTCAGTGCCGTCGGTCGTATAAAAGATCTTTGTCTCCCTGCTGGTGGATTTGATCGCCACATTGCTTCGGCCACTGAAAACCCTGCTGCCTTCAATCAGTGGAACTGAGATACCCTCGGATTTGATCTCGGAAACTGGAAAGAATTTAAACGCGCTGGGCGATGGCATATCCGTCATCTCGAACTCCAACGTCCCGCCGTTCATGATATCCTCGTGCAAAATGTAAGACCGTTGGTATACCTTCCCGTTCAATTTTGCCGATTTGATATAAAAATTCTTCGCTGAAACATTCGGAGCCTTTATCGTAAACGTCTTTCCGTTTTCGAGATTGTATTTCATCTCCTTGAACAACGGCGTTCCAAACGCATATATCGACGAGCCCGGCGTGACGGGATAGAAGCCGCTCGCACTCAAAATGTACCATGCGGACATTTGCCCGCAGTCTTCGTTGCCGATCAGTCCGTCGGGCGTGGGTTTGTAGAATTCATCCAGAATTTGCCGGACAGTCTTCTGGGTTTTCCAAGGCTCGCCGGCGTAATTATAAAGGTACGCGATGTGGTGCGAGGGCTCATTGCCATGCGCGTATTGGCCTATGAGACCTGTGATATCAGGCTGTTCGCGACCGACGAGTTTTTGCTCGGTCGTAAATAGCTCATCGAGTTTTTTTACAAATTTTTCACGCCCGCCCATCAGTTCGATCAGCCGCCGTGTGTCGTGCGGGACGAAAAACGAATACTGCCACGAGTTGCCCTCGGTGAAATGAAAGGTAACTTCATTCGGCGCAAACGGCTCAACAAAACGCCCGTTTTGTTTTGGACGGAAAAAACCCCTTTCGGGTTCGAACAGGTTTTCAAAATAGCGTGCTCGCCGCAAATATTTGTCAGCGTCAGCCACATATTTTGAAGGCTGCGCTACGCCGGATTTCATTATCCTTTCTACATCGAGAACCGCCAACTCGAGCGCCATTTGGGCAATGCACCAATCGTTATAGGCATATTCGAGCGTTTTTGAGACCGATTCGTTCTCGTCCTCCATCGAGATATAGCCGCGTTTTTTATAGGCGGCGAGGCCGAAGTGGTCGAGTTCGGCGGAATGTTTGGAGGCCTCGAATGCCTTTTCATAGTCAAAGCCCTTGATGCCCTTCGCCATTGCATCGGCGATTACAGAAACGGCGTGATAGCCGATCATCGTGTCCGTTTCCTCACCCCAAAGCTCCCAAACCGGCAGCCGCCCGCCTTGTTCGAATTGGCGAATAAACGTGTTAATAAAATCGACCGTTCGTTTCTGGTCGATGATCGTATAAAGCGGGTGCGCGGCACGAAAGGTGTCCCAGAGAGAGAAGACAGTGTATTGGTCGGAACGCGGACGCCCTCGTCCGCCCGTGGTGCTAGGAGAATTAAATTCCACCCCTTTGCTCTCCTCGAGGACGAAGGCGTCCGCGTTCCGATGTATCTTCCCGTCGTGCCCTTTGTAGCGGCCGTCAACGTCATTAAAGACATTCGGCTGGATCATCGTGTGATAGAGAGCGGTGTAAAAATTGGTCGTCTGGGCATCGGTCCCGCCCGAAACCTCGATCTTCGACAGCTCTTTGTTCCAAGCCGCTTTTGCATCGGCACGAACCTTGTCAAAATCCCAGCCGGGAAGCTCGGCTTCGAGATTCTTGCGGGCGCCTTCTATGGAGACGGGTGAGATGGCAACTTTAAGAAGAATCTGTTCGTTTTTAATCGTTACAAAACTAAAAGACGCTTTTAAGTCCCTTCGCTTATAGCTTCCGTCCTCGCGAGTTTCGTCGGTGTCGTGGCTAATCCTGGTAATGTTCTCCGTAATGTTGGAACGCTCATTAAATGGCTTTGAAAATTCTGCGACAAAATAGATAACCTGATCTTTTGCCCACGAAGAAGAACGCCTGTAACCTTCAATCCGATTTTTTCCGACAATCCGTGCCTCGGAATCTAACACTTTGTCACGCCATTTCAGATCGAGAATAATGTTCGCCTGTTCCGATCTTGGGAATGTATACCGATGAAACCCAACACGTGTCGTCGCCGTCATCTCAGCCAGAATGCCGTCGTCGTCGAGCTTGACCGAGTAATATCCGGGTTCGGCCCGTTCGTTTACGTGTGAGAATTTCGACGCGTAACCGTTAACGGATCTATCGCCTGCTTTCGCAAAAAAATGCGGCTCGCCCACGGTCGGCATAAACAAAATATCGCAGCCGTCCGGAATGCCGGTGCCGCTGAGGTGGGTGTGCGAAAAGCCGTAGATGATGTCGTCGGAATAGTGGTAGCCGCTTGAGCCGTCCCAGTTGTCGATGCGGGTGTCGGGCGAAAGCTGAACCATCCCGAACGGCATTGTCGCACCGGGAAATGTGTGGCCGTGGCCGCCGGTGCCGATGAAAGGGTTGACGTGCCGGGTGAAATCTTTGATCTGCGCGGCAATCAGAAGAGAACAAAAGAGAATTAAACCGCCGAGACGCAGAGATGCGGAGAGAACTTTCATAGTTTTCGAGGAAAGATTTTTTGCCCGCGAATTACGCGAATAAAAACTAATAAGAAGTATACTCTTTAAGAAATATTCGCGGCGATTCGCGTTATTCGCGGGCAAAAAATTCTTAATACACAATCTCGCCGCCGTTGGCTTGTCTTAGCCCTTGCCCTCTGATCCCCGCGAATTTTTTTCTATCCGATTATATCCAAAAAGCGAATTAATTCATCCGGCAAAGGCAGCACAAATTCCAATTGCTCTTTTGTAACTGGATGCGCAAATGACAACTTTTCGGCGTGTAGGAAAAAGCGGCCCATTATGCGGATCGCGTTTTTTATGTCGATGTTGGCGACCGTGTTGTCGCGGCCTTCGTTGTACGTTTCGTCGCCGACAACCGGGTGGTTGATCGACGCCAAATGGACGCGGATCTGATGCGTGCGGCCGGTTTTGATCTCTACCTCAACAAGGGCGAATTTATCGAACCGCCTCCGTACCTTCCACAGCGAAAGGGCATTGCGCCCGTTTGCGGCAACCGTCATTTTCGTCCGGTGCCAGCGGTCGCGGGCCATCGGGCGGTCAATTATGCCGGTGTTGTCACGCGGGCTGCCGTGAACGAGGGCGACGTAGCTTTTATAAACTTCCCGAGCACGAAACTGCTCGGACATTGCCTCGTGGATCGCTTCGCTTTTGGCGACCAGGATTAGGCCGGACGTTTGCTTGTCCAGACGGTGGACGATGCCGACGCGGCTTGTGTTTGCGGAGGCCTGCGCGTCAGCAAGGGCGTAATGCTGAACGTCCGGATTACGCCCTTGCTCACGCGCGGGCTTCTGCATCTCACCCGCTGCCGGTTCTGCCTTGACTGGCTGCATACCGCTGACGCCGAAGTGGTAGGCGATCGCATTTGCCAATGTGCCTGAACTAACTCCTGCACCGGGATGGACCACCAATCCGGCGGGCTTATTTATGACGGCAAGATACTCGTCTTCAAAAACTATATCGAGCGGAATATTTTCCGGTTCGAACCTTTCGGGCGGAGCCTCGGTAAGATCCGCATCAATTTCATCGTTTTCGCGCAGCTTATATGAAGGCTTTGCCGTAGCTTGATTTACCAGCACGTCGCCGTCTTCAATCAGCCGCTGAAGCCGTGACCGCGACCAGCCTTCGATATTTTCCGCAAGAAAAGCGTCAAGCCGCTTTCCAATGTCAGAACCGGTAATCACGAAATTTAGTATCGGAGTTTCGTCGGGCGATGGCGGTGTGCTAGCTGTGTTCAATTATTTCCTTTTTACCGACGGTTCGGATTCGCATCACCATAAACACGATAGCGGTTGCCGCAACTACTAGACTGACTAGTTGCGACGTTGAAAGGCCCGTCATCGTTGTCAGGCCAAACAGATCGCCGCGCGGATCGTCGCGGATAAACTCGATGGAAAAGCGAAAGATTGAGTAGATAATTCCATACGCGATCAGTACCTGCCCGTCGAATTTCTTGCGTTTGTGAAGCCATATGAGCAGACCGAAGACCGCCAGCATTGTGAAAGATTCGATCAACTGTGTCGGATGCAGGAAAAGATCACTGCCATCGGGGCCGTACATCGGAACACCGGTGTATTCGTGGCCGGCTTCGGTAAAATGCACGCCCCACCAAAGATCCGTCGGCTTGCCCCAGCAGCAGCCAGCCGCAAAACAGCCCTGGCGTCCGAATGCCTGCCCAAGCGCGAGGCCGGGCGCAAGGGCGTCGGCCACCTTCCAGAAGGGGAGCTTGTAAAAGCGAATGAGGATGGCAACCGTCAGAAATCCGCCGATCAGCCCACCGTAATAAACACCGCCGGAACGTAGAAAATCGAGCGAGAAGATCTGAACATTATCCTCAACCAGAAACATCAGCGCCTTTGATCCGAGCAAGCCGCCGATCAAAGTCCACAAACCGAGATCGTAGATACGCTCACGCGGCAACCCGTCGCGTGCCGCCAACCGCGATGCAACGTAAAGCGCCATTAACATCCCAATGGCGAGAAAAATGCCGTAGGTCGTTATTGGAAAAGTGCCGATGCGGAAAATTTCAGGATACATGGTTTTGAGAAGCCAGAAGTTAGAAGCCGGAAGCCGGAATTTATCGGTCGTTTCTGATCTTGTACATGTAGCTTCCCAGCATTTTGCTAACTTCTTCGAGCACAATCCTTAGCGCCCTTGTGTCTCCGTAATTTAGATCCATTGAGAGGATAAGATAGTATCGGCATTCTTCCAACGACCCCTTGGGAGATGCTGTAGAATCGAAGTTTGTCCGGCTTGGTTGCCTTTCCAAATCCTTCAGCAAAGTTAGCAGGAATCGATACTGCCGCCCGCCGAAACTGTGACGTTACCCCATACAACTCGTGCTTCGGAAAATTTTCCGATAACCGATATACTCCAAGCACGAAGGCATGAGCCTTCTTCCATATCTCAACATCTTCAAAACTTCTAGCGGGCATAACGTGGCTACTGGCTACTGGCTACTGGCTTCTGGCTTCTGGCTTCTCTTGGTAAGAAACATATCGATGATCATCAAACACGCCCCAGCTACGATCGCCATGTCCGCGACATTAAACGTTGGGTAATGCCATGAGCCGAATTGGACGTCGATGAAGTCCACCACATAGCCAAGCCGCAATCTGTCGGTAACGTTTCCCGCGATGCCCGCGAGCAGCAGTGCCAAAGCACCGAGAATACGATCGTCCGATCGCGGTGTTTTCCAGAAAAAATAGAGCACAAGCACACCTGCGATCATAGCCACTATGGACAGGCCCCAGCGGCCGGCATCGCCATGATCGTCTAACATGCTGAACGCGACGCCCGTGTTTTGAGCGTAAGCAAAATTCAAAAAGCCAGAAATGAGAGGTATGTCTTCGCCAAAACGCAGCCGACGGACGGCCCACGCCTTGCTCGCCTGATCGATCATAAAAACCCCGCCGGCAATGGCGAGGTAGGCTATTTTCCAA
>JANNGV010000312.1:0-6645 GCA_031404055.1 Chloracidobacterium sp. | reverse complement strand
AGAGGAAAGAGCAAGGCGCGCCAAAACAACATACGCAATTAAAAGTAAGACAAATATCGGTAACTCAGTCATCAAAAACCCTGGTAAACGAGATTGCTATCCAACGCCTTTATCGGAAGCATCCAAAAAAGAGCGCACGCTCCCAAACAAATCAGGACCAACAGAGCCATCACCAAACCATCAGTAATTTTTAGTCGCACGAGTGTTGTAAACCTCCAGAATTGCCGGCAGAATTGTCCGCGTGAAAAACTCGCTTCCGTTGGCGTTAAAGTGTGCGTCGTCGAAACGCAGCCGGTCTATTTCCTCTTCACTAAGGCCGGCGAATAAAACCGCTGGCGGAACCCCGACAAGCGACACATCGGATTTAAGACTGTTTGTCCATTCTTTCCGCTCGATGACGCGGCGACTGTGTCTTTCCGTGTGCTGCGGAATATTAAGAATTACTAGTGGAATCTGCTCCTGCCCGCAAGTTTCTACCAGTTTCTCCAAAAAGAGATTTTGATAAAAGGGAATCTCATCCTTCGTGAAATCAAACTGATCTTTTGTGCGGGGGGAATAGATCATATCGCTACCCGGAATGGTAGGAGAAACTGGCGTAAATCTCGAAAAAGTTCGCGGATCGCGCCCGATGCCGATCTCGGCTTTAGCCGCTCCACGATTCTGGGCAAAAGACGAAGGCGACAGAGAATCTCTATTTTGCCTGACAATTGAGAGCAGATCACGCGGCGCCCGCAGTATACCGCATGCATACAGTGAGGCTTTATACTTCAGCGGAACCTCGAAGAAAATATCTTCCACGTCCGCATATCTCAGAAACCGACATCCCGTCGTGCTTGGGCCGTCCGTAAATGGCATTCTTGGAATGGAGACAACCACCATTCGGACCTTCTTGCGTTGAAGTACGTCCTGAAGCTGGGCGTAGAGAACATCCATGCTGTTAAAATAGTGCCCGAATGTTACCACTCGGGCCGGTCGACCTGATTGGCGGTTCAGAGCTTGCTGGACTTGGGGCGTATCCACGCCCGCGAACAGAACCGAGCTTCCCAGGAACAAAATGTCTATGTCTTCGTCGTTGTCGAAGATCTCGTTAGCGACAAAGGAGTAGGCCCCATGATTTTCCGTCATTATCGCATATGAATGACGGCGATTGATCAGGCCCGACCAGGTGATCATTTCCGGTAGCAGAAGAATGAATACCAGGAACACGAGGAAGTATGATGCCCGTGCAAAAGAAGAAAACGCCGGCCGCAATTCCTCAATTTTCACAGATTTTTTTTCAATATTGGACTCTGTCGGTTCAGACATTTGCTTCTTTGGACCTTTGAACAATGAGTTCAACAAACTCGCCCACGTTTTGAGTAGCCTCTACCTCGCCGACGCGAAATTTAACTTCAAAGCTTTCCTCAACAGTAACGACGAGCGAAATGTGCAGCAGTGAATCCCATTCCTCGACATCTTTAGCTGAGAGCTCAGGCGTCACTGTTACTTCGTCAAGAAAAAGCTCGTCGAATATAACCTGCATGCGAGATAGTACTTCGGTTTTATCAAGACTCACGTCAAATGCTCCTTATGATTAACGGAAATAAATGTAGCTTTGGGAGTGAAGTTTTCGACAAGAAGTTCAAATTCGCAGCAGTCCTGACAGCCGTCTATTGCACGAAAGCCAAGTTTTGAATAAAGGTCGCTGACCATCGCGTTTTTCGCGGTTGGAATATACGCTCCCTTTACCCTGACGCATCCCTTATCCGCTGCCTGTCGAACGATCTCATTCAAGACCTGTTCTTCTACCTGCCTTTTCAGAACCCGGCAACTCATCAGCCACGTGTCAATTTCAAAGCAGCCATCAGAGTTTGATTTACAAATTACCACGGAGATCAGTCCGTGATCACCAAATCGGTCGGCAAGCCGCATGGAAAATCCGGTATAAATTGGGTCCGAAATTAGTGCTGCCAACTCGGATTCGAGCCTTCGCCTGGTTGTTAAGTTAAACTGATTGCTCTTATTTATGAGCTGGGCAATTCGCGGCAGATCTATCGGGTTGAATTCACGGAATGTGCCTACCATTTCAAGAGACTGCAGGTAAGAATCCATATCAACCGACGTACTTAGCAGGCTCCGTCTGGTCGCTTCCTCGCGGTATTGTTCCGTTCGCCGAACGTCCTCGCCAGTGATCATAGTCCGCTCGAACAGCCTTGATTCCTGCAATTGCCGGATGTAAACGGAAGGGTCAGGATCCAACGCTATGCAAGTAACTTCGGGCGCAAATTGACGAACATTTTCGACCTCCGCCGGATTGTCATCCGCGAAGATAAAGCTTTCCAACCCCAAGTTCAATTCATTTGCGATCTCAATGAGATTCTGACCCTTAGGTTCCCAGTTTGCCTTGAACGAAACGAAATGCTCTTCCCGCAGAACCATTTCAGGGTGCTCTCTGAACGGCTGAATGGCATTGTCGAAATCATTCTTGCTGCAAACCGCAAGAATAAATCCTCGCTGCGTTAGCGATAAAATATATGACTGAAAGGCTTTGAAGGCCTCGCCACGCGGTGAGGTGTCACCGATTTCAATTCCTTCGATCCCGTCGTCACCGATCACTCCTCCCCAAAGTGTATTGTCCAGATCAAGGACCAAAACTTTCTTCGGCGTCGTTCGCAATGCTTTAACGATATGAGTGATTTCCCTGGCCAGATCAACCTGCAATGACGGCGAGCATAGCTGTTTGCTTTCAAACCAGGACCGAGCGTCTTTGGCGATTAACCCGCCAAGCCGGTAAGCAAGAAATTCCAAATCGCAAATGTGAACATAATTTGGAGCCTTTGTGCCGAGTCCCAGATTTACCGCTTTTCTGAAATTCCAGTCCGACGCCAAGCTCTTAGCCTGCACCGGACCCAGATCGTTGGCGGAGGGAAGTATGAAATTACACAGCAGTATCTCCGCCGCCGTCCGCTCTCTGATTATTGAACATAGCTGAAGCAGTTCGGAGCTGACGCGATTTATCTCGGCTTCCACACTTTCCTTCGGATCATTGAGCATTCCCGGATGTTTGCAAGATTGCTCATCCGGCAGCACGACGACGAAATCAGGCCTGAATTCGTACAGCGAACTGGATTCTTCCAGGATTTCCGATCTGTAATTGTTATAGTCGCCCGTGAATATCTGGACGTCGCCGACAAAGACGTTTACGAAGTGTTCAATGAGATCTGAGAGAGGAAAAAGTGTGCTACCGCCTATGAGCCCGATCCTGACAGTATTTGTTTTCTCGTCGGACAAACCGTTTAACCCGAGTCTCGCGGCTTTTTTCCTAATTGAGGAAAGCGCGGTAAGCTGGCTGAAAGTTGTTGCGGCTGCAGATTGTTTAACTAATTCGGTCCAAAATCTATCGTCTCGGTTTAGGAGCAATGATTTCAGATCCTGATCCGAAGCTGAACCGTTTTGGCCTAGATTTATACCTTCTTGCAGTCCGTACATAGTGAGCCCAAAGCAACATGTGGGAGACCGCTTTTTGTATTTTTAGTCAAGATTATTACAATTGTCGAGCAACGAATCTTCGTTTAAAGATACATATCCTGTAACCCGTGCGCGGTGTTTTCTCGTAGACAAGTTCGAAGTCCGAATCATTTCGCAAGATCTCGTCGAACCCTTTAAGGAAAGTGTTTCTTTTCAAAGACCTTTCGCTAGTAAAAACGTAGTCAACCTTTTCCTCTTTTATTTCCGATATAATGGCTCCGATGTTTTCTGTCGCCGGTGACAGTTGTCTGGCTTCGGCATAAAAGACGGGCCGTCTGCTGGCGGAAAATACGTAAGGTTCGGTTTTAGCGTTTTGACGGAGCCACAATCCGGCGTCACGTTCTTCGTACCCGCTTGTTTCCCAACGTCGATCACTCGACCGCATGTAAAAATTTAACGGAAGTACATATAAAAAGATTACCGCGACTGCCAGCACAGTAATCGATCGCGGCCTCAGTAAGAACGTCGTCTCGCTGTTTTGCCTCGAGGCTGTGTCGTGCAGCCATTCCGCAAATTTAACTATCCCACGCGCCGTCCATCCGAACAGAATGGGCAGCAATACGTAGAAATACCGTAGCTGAACTACTGCGGCGGCGTAACCTACTATGGTTACGAGGCAAAATAAAATCAAAAAAATCTCGCGTTCGAGACGCTCTTTTCCCCACGGACTTACAAAAAGCCCGAGGCCGATAAATAACCACAAGAGCAATGGAAACAATGCGGGAAACATTTTTTGAACCTCAACCACATTGACCAGGAAGTATTTAATAAACTCTTTGATGTGACCATTCGGGGTGGGTGGCTGGAAGCTATCCGTTTCAGTGCTTAGTTCACCAGCGATGGTATTGATTCTTGCCTTGCCGCTGACAGTCCAAATCCCCGTTTCGTTCCGCAAATACCAAACGTAGGGTGTTGCAAAGAGAAAGAACCCGAGCAACAAGAAAGCGATGTGGGGGAGCGCAGTTTTTAAAAATGCTTTTTTCCGCCAGAAACTATGAGCGATAATGATCAAAACTAGGTATAGAAAATAACCGATTGCTTCCGGCCTGGTAAGATACGCAAGCCCCAATAAAATTCCGGCCGTAAGGTAGAGCATCTTCGATCCAGTCATCAGAGCATTCCAGGTGACGATGAGAACCCCGAGGACGAGAGCTATGAAAACATTTTCAGAGCCCACGACGACAACCGAGTTGATCAAATGCGGAAAAAACAAGGCAATTGATCCCGCGATCAAAGCCTCTCGCCGCCCGTACGACTGTAAGAGTAAAATATAAGTGAGGGGAACAAGAAGGCTGCTTGCCAGAACCGAAACCAAAGCTGCCGGGACTACCGGCGAGTCGATAAAGAACGATGCGATACCGATGAGGATCGGGTAAAAGGGAGCCCAATACGTATCAAGTACACCTTGAAAATCCCCCGATGCGAACTTGCGCCCAAGCATGATCTCCTGCATTTGATCGGAGCCGGGTATGATCTCATTCGCATAGATAAAGCAGTGTACAAGCCGGAAAATCAGGGCTGAAAAAAATAAAAGAAAGATTGTTTTCCTTTCATTCATACGGAGACACGACTGCTTAAAGACAAATAAACGTTATATTTGCCGATTACCCGAAAGGGAAGGCCCCTGTTATAAGACAACGGAAGATCCGAATTTCTACTCGACTTGGCAACGCGTCTCTCGCTGATCTCGGTCGCGTGAAGATACCGTAATCTGCGGCGACGGTTTCCCGAAAGCCTGAAGTCGTTCTTAATTTCGGAAGCTCTTAGGGCGAAGTCTCTAAAAATACAGATATAAATGTAGCGGATTGTAAGAAAAACTGAATCGGAGAGAGAGACAGTCTTTTTTGGTCAAAGCCCTATCTTCTATCTATGGATGTATTAGATATTTGTGCCTGACTACCGGTTCAAATGATTGGGCGCGGTAATTTTGATTCAACACCTGAACGATTAAGATATACCTTGCGTCTGATAATCAAGATTATGTTATTAGGACCCACTTAGATACAGTAGGCTTATGAGATAAACATTATAAAATTGCAAATGTCCTGAAAAAGTCGGACAATTGGCAACCATAATTATTTCCGATCCACGATTTTTATTCATGAGAATTTATTTATTCGGTTTTGCAATTATCTTTTTTTACGCAACAGCGTCAGGCTACTCAGATATTGCTTTGCGAGAGGAAGCTTATCGAGCCAATAACCTTGGCGTAGCGCTATTGGAGCAATACAAGCACGATGAAGCAATTGAACGGTTCAAACGAGCGTTGGAGCTAAAATCCGACTTTCAGATTGCGAAGATCAATCTGGCTATAGCTTTTTACAATGCGCAGAAGCTGATTGAAGCCAAAAAGGCCGTTGCCGACGCGATGTCCGAATCTCCGAACTCACTTCAGGCAAATTACATATTGGGTTTAATTGGGCGGACGGAAAATAATCAGCCGGAGTCGCTGGCGGCATTCCTTCGGGTCGCTGCGATCGACGCGAGAGATGTCGGTGCCAACGTCAACATCGGGCAGATTTTTTCGCAGCAGAGGCGTTACGACGAAGCCATCAAGTATTTTCAGATTGCGTTCGATGCAGAGCCGTACAACACTACCGCCATCTACAATCTGGCGACTGTGCTTCAGCGGACCGGCCAACGCGAACGGGCCGCCGGTCTCCTGAAGACCTTCCAAATTTTGCGCGAAAACGGCGCCGGGACTTCAATTGGTTTGAACTATCTCGAACAAGGCCGCTACGCCGAGGCTATTGCGTCTACCGGAGCGGAAGGTGATCTTATCGACAAAACCGAGCCGAAAACGATGTTTCAAGAATCCAGTATCGGATTGCCGACTGCTCCGCCGCGTCGTTCACCCCGGCTGCACGATGCTGTCCTATTCGATTTCGACGACGATTCTGATCTCGACATCGCTCTTACCAATCCGGCCAAAATTCTGCGCAACAATAACGGAAAGTTCACCGATGCGACCTCCTCGTCGGGCGATTATGCACGCGTTAATTCTGACCCTGGATCACGAATTGTGGCGGGCGATTTTGACAATGACAATTTTACTGATCTATTCGTCACACGGGGCAAACGCTTTACTCTTTTTAAGAATCTCGGTAAAGGAAGATTCGCCGATGTAACCGCAAAAGC
>JANNGV010000311.1:0-15660 GCA_031404055.1 Chloracidobacterium sp. | reverse complement strand
GCAAGATCTGTATTGTCAGATGAAGTTTCTTCGCTTCCAGCCCGACTGCTATCCTCGCAGGCTTTAACGAAGAAGGACTCGATACATCTTTTAGGAGGTTGTGAACTGTGCTTCACAACCTATTTTTGTTCGTGAGGCTCGAGGCCATCTCACGAACAATGCTCGACCGGGCGTTTCTTGTCCCGACAGTTTCATCGGAACACTTTGATCTCCAGCCCCGAAGGGAGCAGCAAATGAAAATCCTGAGATATATCTGTATCTGCATTACATTTCTTTCGCTTATTCTGACGGGCGGGTGCTTGCCGAGCGCCCCGAACAGCGGGAGCGGCGGGCTGACAATCATCGTTTACGGCTTTTCCATCATGAACGAGGCTTTTGAGAAGGACATTTATCCGGGTTTTGCGGCTAAATGGAAACGCGAGCACGGCGTCGATGTTAACTTTGTGTCCTCGTTTGCAGGTTCCGAGACTATCACCAATCAGATCTTGCAGGGAGCACCAGCCGATATCGCCATACTTTCCATCGAGCGGGACGCCGATCGTCTGGCCGAGGGAAAGGCGACGACCACCGACTGGCGTATTTTGCCGAATAAGGGCATGGTCAACAGAACTCCTTTCATAATTCTGGTCCGGGCGGGCAATCCAAAGGGCATCCGCGACTTTGCCGATCTCGGCAAGCCCGATGTTAAGGTGATTCACCCTGATCCGGTAAGTTCCGGCGGCGCGCAGTGGTCGATATTGACTATATACGGATCGGAGCTTAAGAAATCCGAGGAGGAAACGGGCACCGCTGACCCGATGCGTGCTCTTCTTACACTGCAGGCGGTCTGGAAAAATGTTATCTCCTCGCCCGGTTCTGCCCGCGAGGCCCGCACGCAGTTTGAACTAGGCCAGGGCGACGCTCTTGTGACATATGAGCTGGAAGGTTTGCTGATGAAACAGGCCAATGCTCCAATGGAAACGGTCGTGCCGAAGTCGACTATTTTCAGCGAGCACCCGGCCGTTATCATCGACCGCAACGTCACGGCCGCCGAACGCCCGGTTGTCACCGCATTTCTAAACTATCTGTGGACCGACGAGGCTCAGAAAGCTTTTGTTAAATACCATTTTCGCTCAGTCACGAAGGATTCTTTTAACGACGACCACAAAGAGTTTGTTAAGATCGAACAACCGTTTACGATTGATATGTTCGGCGGATGGGCACGTGCGTATCCGGAGGTGATCGAGAAGATATTTCTCGCTCAAGTGCAGAATAAATAGTTACTGCCCCTAAGTACACGCAAAATTTTGCTGCTTGAAACAGAAAATCCATCGGTTCCGATAAAAAGAGGCTTAATTACGATAAATGCTTATGAACTTCCGTGGAATTACAGCCTCCGTACCAGAAATTAGAGCTTCTGTACCGGGAATTGTTGCTCAAGTTCCGCGAATTGTTGCTCCAGTTCCGCGAATTGTTACTCCAGTTCCGCGAATTGTTGTTCCAGTTCCGCGAATTGTTGTTCCAGTTCCGCGAATTGTTGCTCAAGTTCCGCGAATTGTTGCTCAAGTTCCGCGAATTGTTGCTCAAGTTCCGTGAATTCTTGCTAACATTCTTGATAAATTGACCGAATCTGCGGATATGATCGACCAAACTCACTGTACGATGGGATGATTTATGAGTGCAAACCTATCAAATGTTCGTCATGTACGCGGCTTTGATATTGTAAAGCCGCTGAGCATTGCGACGATGATCGTGATAATGCTGCCGCTTGTGCTTTTGCCGCTCGCCTCGATCTTTATTTTTGGCACAAGCAGCGGCCTTGACAGCTTTTTGGCGGCTTTGACCGCTCCCGAGGCCGTTTTTGCCCTAAAACTTTCGATCGTAACCAGCTTTTGGGCGACGATCTTTAATGTTCTGTTCGGACTGTTTGCCGCCTACGTACTTTCAAAATACAGCTTCTGGGGACGCAACGCCCTGATTGTGACCATTTCGCTGCCAACGGCGATCCCGACGGCTGTTGCGGGCTTTGCTCTTTTACTTTTGTGGGGGCCGTATGGAACTCTCGGCCGTCTACTCGATCCGGAAGGGCCGCAGATAATGTTTACCGCCGCCGCGATAATCCTTGCCAACATTTTCGTCACATTTCCGCTTGCGTTCGGAGTGATAAAACCGGTGTTCGATACAATGAGCTCATCGCTCGAAGAAGCCTCGGCAACGATGGGTGCGACGCGGTGGCAAACTTTCTGGCACGTAACGCTGCCATCGCTTCGCGGGGCAATTGTTGGTGGAGCGTTGCTTACATTTGCACGCTCGGTCGGTGAATTCGGCTCGACGATACTTGTTTCGGGTAATCTGTCGTCGCGAACGCAAACCGCTCCGCTTTATATTTTCGCGAAGTTTAATGAAGGTCAGGTTGAGGCGGCCAACGCCATCGCGATTGTCCTTGCCTTATTTTCGTTCGCGATCTTTAGCATTTTATTCTTTGCGAGAGATTGGCTGGAGGCGGAATAATTTTCAATATTTATGCCCGGGACACAAAACGAAAATTTCGCCGCACGGGTGATGAACATCAGTAAGAGCTTCGGTGCAACGACCGTGCTTGATGATGATGTGACGTTCGATGTTAACGAGGGCGAGATAATTGTGCTTCTCGGTGCATCCGGCAGCGGTAAAACGACTATTCTGCGAATCATTGCCGGTCTGGAATTGCCCGATGCCGGCCGGGTTATTCTCCACGGAAAGGACGTCACCGAGCTTCCCGCCCGATTGCGTGGCACCGGAGTTATATTTCAGGCATACGCTCTGTTCCCAAAGATGAATGTCGAGGAAAATATAGGTTATGGTCTGCGTCTACGGCGAACTTCGAAGGCCGAGATCAAAAAAGCCGTCGATAGATTGGTCGAAATGGTCCATCTGGAAGAACATCGCCGCAAATTCCCTTCGCAGCTTTCCGGCGGGCAGCAGCAAAGAGTGGCAATTGCCCGGGCACTTGCGTACGGGCCGGAAGTTTTGCTGTTTGACGAACCTTTCGGAGCTCTCGATGCTCAAATTCGCACTACGCTGCGGCGTGAGATCCGCACGCTTCTGAAACAGATCAACGTTCCTTCGATATTTATTACCCACGATCAGGAAGAAGCTCTCGAACTCGGCGACCGGATTGCCGTGCTCAACGCCGGTCGGCTCGAACAGATCGGCACGCCGTACGAGGTTTATAATAAACCGGAAACGGAACATGTCGCGACGTTTCTAGGCAAGGCGAATCTGCTGCCGGGCGTTATTAAGGACGGTAAGTTCACAGCGGGCGATATCTCGCTTGAGATGGATGACGAGGTGAACTTTAAGGAAGGCCAGGCGGTGACGCTCGTATTTCGGCCCGAAGACGTGTTTCTACGCGTCGCTGCAAACCTGACGCAGCATTATCAAGAACTTGCCGACGGCGTGGTCGAAGAAGTGAGTTTCATCGGGGCATTCGAACGCGTCGGCGTAAAGACGGACGTGCCCGAATCGGGACAAATTACCGTCATCCGGCCAAAAACGGAGACCGCGGCGTTTCCGCTGAGCGTCGGCCATCGTGTGACCGTCGGTTTAGTAAGATTTCGCGTATTGTAATCTTTTTATTGCCGCGTTCAGGCGACTCAAGGCGGACTCAAAACACGCAGAGAACCTTATGATTAGAATTACGATCATCGGCGGTGGTGCAAGCGGCTCGCTTCTCGCGGCAAACCTTTTAAGAACAAGCGGTGACCGGCCGCTTGAGATAAATCTGGTCGAGAAGCGGTCGATGAGTGGCCGCGGCGTTGCGTATTCGACTCCCGATGAGGTTCACCTGCTCAACGTTCCGGCGGCAAAGATGGGAGCATTTCCCGATGATGTCGAGAGTTTTCATAAATGGCTGCAGCCTAATGGGTATTCTTATGAGCCGCACTCGTTCGTTCCGCGAAAGATATTTGGCGAATATCTGCGTCAGGTCGTTCAAACGTCCGCTGAAGCGAAATCAGGACGGGTTAAGTTTAATGTTTTCGAAGACGACGCGGTGGACATCATCCGCGAAGACAACAAGGCCCACGTTATTTTAAGCTCGGGCGACACTTTGTATTCGGAGAAGGTTGTGCTGGCCTTCGGCAACTTCCTTCCGCCCGATCCGACGGTAAGCGATCTGACATTTACCGGGCATCCGAAGTATTTTCGCAGCCCGTGGACGAATGGCGTTTACGAATCGATAGGCAACGAAGATACCGTGCTCGTTATCGGCACCGGACTGTCGATGGTCGATGTCGTCATGCATTTGTTCTATTCGGCCCATCAGGCTAAGATTTATGCGATTTCTACACGCGGCCTGCTTCCGGCGGTTCACAAACTTGGGGATACTTACCCATCGTTTGCGGACGAGTTAAAGGGAATAGACCGGATCACGGATGTGCTAAAAGCGGTACGACTTCATATCAAAAAGGCCGAGGGCGAAAACATAGACTGGCGTGCCGTGATTGACAGCTTGCGACCGGCAACGCAGCAAATCTGGATGAATCTTCCGGTCGCCGAAAAGAAATACTTCAAACAGCGTCTCAGCCGTTATTGGAATGTCGCACGGCACCGGATGCCCGTTGAAGCACGGATCGTTCTTGACAGAATGCAGTCCGAAGGCCGTTTGGAAATCCTGAAAGGCCGGTTAAAAAAGATAAACTTCGACGCCCGTTTCGATGTCGAATATCGGATCGAAGGAATAGAGCATCGTATCAATGTGGACGCGATAATCAATTGCATCGGCTCGGAAAGCAACTTCGAAAAGCTCGATGAGCCTTTGGTTAAAAATCTTTATTCCCGAGGTTATGAGAAACGATGCACTCAACCTGGGCATCGACGCCTTGCCAAACGGTGTGGTTGTCGGCAAAAATGGAGAAACCTCCGAAATGATTTTTACGCTGGGAACAGCCCTAAAGTGAGTGTTGTGGGAATCGACCGCCGTTCCCGAGATTCGGACCCAAGCCCACAACCTCGCTTTGCACCTGCTCACCGCGGAATAAGATTAAGGCTTTTTTCAGAATTATGACCAATTCATTCTGTCAACTTATAACCGACGCCGCCGAATCGCATCGAGAAAAGATGGCGATGCAGATAATCGGCGAAGAAGGCACGGAGTATAAATATGCTGAGATGCTGGATGCGATTCGCGGCATCGCGTACAGATTGGAAAAGGTCGGGATCGAATTCGGCGACCGCGTAGCTCTTATCGGCGAAAATCACCCTCGCTGGGTGATCGCCTATCTCGGGATACTTTTTCGCGGAGCGGTTTGTGTTCCTATCGACCCGCACGGCGAGATCGATACGATCAAAAACTTTCTCGACAACTCCGAGGCAAAGATGGCCTTCATTGGTGATGATTTTATCGAGACGTTTGCAAAACTTGGGCGCGAATTGCCGGTTGTGGTTTTACAGGAAGTTCCACCGCTGAGGCGCGATGACGGCGAGAAGAATCTTATTGAGAATAAAGAAATCGATTCATCCGGCAATGTAAGAAAAGATCGAGACGATTCTTCCATGGCCGATTCATCCTCTGCGTATCCGCGTCTCGGCGGTGAAAATAATTTCGGCTCCTTCGATGATTGGACATCGACGCCGCGTCCGGACGACTACGATAAGAAACCTACTCCGGCCCAGCCTGACGATCTCGCGGTTTTGATATACACCTCCGGTACGACCGGCACACCGAAAGGCGTCCCGCTAACGCATGGAAATATATATTACGAAGCAACCGGCTGCCAGGAAGTGATGCACATCTCCGAGCACGAAGTCGTATTAAGCGTGCTACCGCTTTTTCACGTTTTTGCGCAGGTCGTAAATCTCTGGGTAATCGCGAGCATCGGCGGCAAGGTCTGTTATGTCAAAGAGCTTGCACCCGCCGAACTGACGCGTGCATTTGAAACAAAAGAGATAACTTTGCTTACCGGCGTTCCGCGCCTTTGGTATTTATTTCACAAAAAAATATTTGACGGCGTTTCCGCGCAGCCGAAACCCGTGCAATGGCTTTTTGCGGGCATGCTAAAAACGAATGGCTTTCTCCGCGATACTTTTAACGTAAATCTTGGCAATAAATTGTTTAAGAAGGTCCACGACGGATTTGGCGGAAAGCTCAATATCACCATTTCAGCCGGTTCGCGCTTTGATGAAAAGATCGCCCGCGATTATCACGCTCTCGGATTTACGCTTATCCAGGGTTACGGCCTGACCGAAACTAGCGGGGCTGTGACGGCAACGCGTTTCGAAGATAACGTTGTCGGATCTGTCGGAGTCGCCGTAAATCACGCGGAGATAAAGCTCGGCGAACTGAACGACGAAGGAGCGGGCGAGGTCCTCATCAAAGGCAAGATGGTTTTTTCGGGTTACTACAAAAATCCGGAGGCGACCAAGGAAGCGTTTACCGAAGACGGGTGGTTCAAATCCGGCGATCTTGGAACGCTGGACAAGAACGGTCACCTCTTTATCGTCGGGCGTCTAAAGGATGTAATTGTCCTCCCCAACGGCAAGAACATTCATCCCGAAGATCTTGAGGTCCACTATCTGAAATCGACGCTGGTTGAAGAAATGGCGATTCTCGGCATTAAGGACGAATCGCGCGATCACGCGGGTGCGGAAAAGCTCGTGGCCGTCGTTGTTCCCGATTTTGCTTATCTGAAAGCAAATAATATTGCCAACTCGAAAGAAGCGATCCGATACGAGTTGGACGATCTTGGCCGATCGCTCCCTGAATATCAACGCGTCCGGAACTACGTTATTCACACCGAACCGCTGCCGCGAACAGCGACCCGGAAGATCAAACGCTTTGAGTTGATGAAACAAATTGAGAACAACGGTTTGGGCGATCAGGAAGCCAGCCCAAAGAAGGTTCTCGCCTTAACCGGCGACGATCAGGCCCTGCTCGATACGAACGCCGGAAAAGCGGTCGTATCGGTGATCAAAAACAACGTTAAAGATGTGGAAGCCGTTCACCCATTAATGAATTTGGAGATCGATCTTGGACTCGACTCCCTTTCGCGGGCCGAAGTTTTCGCCGGTCTTGAACAGGCCTTCAATACGGAGTTCGATGGAGATGAAGCTGCTCAGGCATTAACCGTCGGCGACACCATCAAACTTGTTCAAGAACACGTCGGCGAAACAGAGACGGCAATTGATGCCACGGCCAGTTTGAATTGGGGAAAGATCGTCCGCGAATCGGAGCCTGACTTCCCGGAGGTTCAGGGAATTTTGCAGGATCGGCCGCTCTTTACGGCGTTCGCTTTCACGGTTTACAAATGCTTCAACCTGTTCAGCCGCGTTTTCTTCAAGCTCGAGGTCACGGGCATCGAAGAGCTTCACAAAATGAAACGCCCTTTCCTGATTACGCCGAATCATCAGAGCTTTCTCGATCCATTCGTGCTCACCTCAAATTATCCATACGATATTTTCAAAAGCACATTTCACGTCGGAGCCAGCGAGTTTTTTCAGAGCCGTTTCATGAGTTGGGCTGCAAAAATGCTCAGCGTCGTACCGATCGATCCCGATACGCAGCTTATGAAGGCGATGAAGGCCGGTGCCATCGGATTGCGTAACGGTAAGGTGCTGAACATCTACCCCGAAGGCGAACGCGCATACGATGGCGATTTGCACGATTTCAAAAAGGGTGCCGCCATTCTCGCGACCGAGCTTGATATGCCGATTCTCCCCGTTGCTCTGGACGGCCTGCAAAATGTCTGGGCCCGCAAATCCTGGCGCATACGCCCCGCAAAGGTAAAGATCCGCTTTGGCAAGGCGTTCTATGCAAAGGATGTTATCGGTGCCTCAGCAAGCTCCCCTCCTGTCTTAGGAGGGGTGGACGCGTTTCGCGGACGGGGTGGTTCTCCTTCCTCTGGATCCGGAACTGCTACTGTGTTGGCCCGCTCCGATGATTCCAAATACGAAGCGGTCACCGCTCATCTGAAACAAACGATAGAAGCTATGATCAACGAGATGCGAAAATAGGTTAGCCAGCACCATAGACATCCACGGCGGCACTGCTTTTCTTTTCAATAAAATTGAGCGAAAATGAGTCTGATCTGATCCAGCCTTTTTTGCGAGAAACTATGAAGAACATACGTCTTTTTCGGATTCCGTCTCTACTTATTGGATTATTGCTGTTTGCGGGCTTTGTTTTCGGACAACAAACCGCCGAGCAGAAAGAGCTTGCCGACTATATTCGAGATAATTACGACAAACAGGAAGTGATGATCCCGATGCGTGATGGCGTAAAGCTATTCACCTCGATCTACACACCTGAGAAGAAATCGCAGAAATATCCAATCCTGTTAAACCGCACGCCTTACACGGTAGCGCCGTACGGCAAGGACAAGGACGGAAAGGACCAATTCAAAACTTCTCTCGGTCCCGACGCTCTGTTTGCTCGCGAGGGCTATATCTTCGTTTATCAGGATGTTCGCGGACGGTGGAGAAGCGAAGGCAAATTTGAGGACGTGCGTCCGGATATCGCTAATAATACGCCGCAGCAGATCGACGAATCGACCGATACATTCGACACAATTGACTGGATGCTCAAAAACATCGGAAATAACAATGGCAAAGTTGGAATTTACGGCATCTCTTATCCCGGATTCTACGCTAGCGCAGGTTCGATAGATTCGCATCCTGCACTCAAAGCGTGTTCGCCGCAGGCACCGGTCTCAGATTGGTTCCTCGGCGACGACATGCATCACAACGGAGCGTTATTCCTTGCACAAAACTATTCGTTCTTTAGCTTCATGGGCCAGATACGGCCCGCTCCGACCGACAAGCCCGATTACATAAAACAATGGGCCGGTCGCCCGACGACCGATGCCTACAACTTCTTTCTAAATCTCGGCGGGCTGAAGGAGATAGCCGATTATTACCAGCAAGGCGTCGGCTCACGCATCCCGTTTTGGGACGATATGATGGCCCATCCGAATTACGATCAGTACTGGAAGGACCGCAACATTCTGCCGAAACTCAAAAACATCGGCTGCGCGACGATGACCGTCGGTGGCTGGTACGACAACGAAGACCTTTACGGAGCGCTCAAAACATACGAATATATCGAGCGGCAGAACCCGAATATCTTTAACGTGTTGGTCGTTGGGCCTTGGGATCACGGCGGCTGGTCGCGTGCCGATGGCGACTGGCTTGGCACCGCTTACTTCACTCAAAAGACTGGCGAATATTACCGTTCGAAGATCGAACTTCCCTTTTTCGATCATTTCTTAAAGGACAAAGGCGATATTTCCGCGATCAAGGAAGTTAATCTTTTCGACACCGGCTCGCATGAATGGAGCTCGTTCGAAAATTATGAGCCGACGAATGGCACCGACACCGCTTTGTACCTAACGGCGGACGGCGGCCTGTCGTTTTCACCTGAGGCCATTCGGGTTCGCGGCGGATTCGATCAATACGTTTCCGATCCGGCGAATCCGGTGCCGTACACGCAAAAGGTCACGTCTAATTACCCGCGTGAGTTCATGACTGAAGACCAAAGATTTGTGTCGAACCGGCCGGATGTAATGGTTTATCAAACCGAGCCTTTGACCGAGGATATAACGGTCGCGGGCGACATCAAGCCGTCGCTTTTCATCTCGTCAAGCGGCACCGACTCGGATTTTGTCGTAAAGCTGGTGGATGTTTTCCCGGATGATTTCAAATTTCCGGAAGGCGTGAAACCGCCGGTAAATTACGCGTCCGGTGTGTTTTCGCCCGGCGGCTATCAAATGCTGCTTCGCGGCGAACCGATGCCGGCAAGGTTCCGCAACAGCTTCGAAAAACCGCAGCCGCTGATTGCAAACGCCGTAACAAAACTCGCTTTTACTATGCCCGGTGTTGCTCACACCTTTAAAAAAGGCCATCGCATAATGGTGCAGATCCAGAGCACATGGTTCCCGCTCGTCGCCCGAAATCCGCAGAAGTACATGGCGAATTACAAACTCGGCACTGCTAAAGATTTTCAGAAAGCGACCCAGCGGATCTATTTCGGCGGGAAAACGGCGTCAGCCATAATTTTGCCCGTGCAAAAGCGTTGAGTTCCGCTTTGAATCCTTTGCTGGAAAAAGTTATTTAACCGCAAACTACGCAAACGCAGTCAATTTTGTCTAACGTTTCACTGGAGCTATTTACAAACAAATGCCATCAACATCAATAATTTGCGGAGTCTTGCTGATTCTTATTGGAATCGCCGGTTACATCAACGGCGCTATGACGGAAAATAAGAGCGTCACAGCCTTGATACCAGCCTTTATCGGTATAGTAATGGTTTTGCTGGGTGTCTTGGCGGGCATGAAAGAGGGCCTGCGTAAGCATCTGATGCATGCCGCGATTGTCGTCGCCTTGCTCGGATTTATCGGGACCGCCGGTCGTCTGGTTTCCAGAATTAGCGAACTCTCGGCTTCCCCGGCGGTTTTGGCTCAGGCATCGACGGCGATAGTTTGCCTCGCTTTTATTATCCTTGCAATCAGATCGTTTTCGGCCGCACGGCGTGAAAGGAACTCAGGTTAGTTCTCGATTTGCTTCTTTCCCGATCCTTTTTCCTTTGTTAATTCTTGGCTCACAACTACCGGAAAGAGAGGAGGCGGTCGCTATCGCTCACGGTTCTGACAAGCCAGTGTAATTTCGACTTCTAATCCGTCAACTGTATTCCTGGCGTTAATCGTGCCTTTATGAGCACGGATCGCCTGTTCGGCAATCGCGAGCCCGAGCCCGGTCCCGCCCGATCCGCGATCACGTGCTTCGCCGACGCGGTAGAAGGGACGAAACAGGTTGCTGAGTTCCGTTTCCGGCACCCCGCCGCCGTGATCGAGCACCCGTAGAACGGCATTCCCGTCGCCGTTCGATAGGGAAACTTCAACCTCCGTGCCTTCCGTCGTATACCGAACAGCGTTACGCAAAACATTCTCAACCGCGCTTCGGATCAAACTCTCGCTTCCGGAAATACGGCAATCGACCGCCTCCAATATATTCACCGATTTACCCTTTGCATTCGCCTCAAAATCGGCGTCTGCCGCCACCTGCTCGACCAAAGTCTTAAGATTCAATTCGCGGCGGTCAAAATCCTGTTCACCCGTTTCCAGCTTCGACAATGTCAGAAGACTTGAGATCATTGCGTTAAGACGGTTGGATTCTGTCTCGATTCGCTGAAGCACCGGAGCGGTTTCGCCGTTGGATTTTTGTTTAGCTATTTCAAGCGCGACATTCATACGCGCAAGCGGCGAACGCAGCTCGTGGGAGACATCGCGTGAAAGCCTCTTCTGCGACATGATCAGCGATTCGATGCGCTCGGCCATTACGTCAAAATCCTTGGCAAGCGACGCCAATTCGTCATGCCGGTTTCCGACCTGATCGGCGACACGCGCGGTCAGATCGCCATCCGCGAGTTTCTGCGTCGCCTTGCGTAATTTTCCGATCGGCGACGACAGATAACGTGCAAGCGCCCAACATAACAAAAATGCCGTCAGCAAAAGCGCGCCGTAACGGATGTACCTGAGCGGCGATTCGCCAAAAAACGGAGTCATTCGTGGCCGTTCCCATCGCACTATCAAAACGTAACGTTCACCGTTAGGCAAAACAAACTGCCGCGTGGATAGCGCCGATTCCGGTTGGACAAGCTCAATTTCAACCGCATCGCCTGCCAATGCTCTATCGACGAATTCGCGATAATTCTCTGCATTGACGCCCTCCGAAAGCCAGACTCTACCGTTTTCGCCAATGATATCGACCTCGCCGATCGTTTCAGCCTGACGTACGCGGCTGAGAAACTCATTTAATCCGGCCTCACCCTGAGTCGCGTAAATCTGAGCAGCCGTGGCGGCATAAATATTCGTTTGATTTCGCACCGAGATTCGCCAGCGGCTGACGACCGGCTCGGTCTGCACCGTCCAGTTCAAAAATACTACCCCGCCGACCATCAAAGCGATCGCGGCCAGAAACCATAGAAAGATCTTGAAGAACAAATTCATACGAATGTATAGATGTAGCCGACCGACCGAACGGTCTTTATTCTTTCACTGCCGTCGGTCCGCAAACCAAGCTTTTTACGAAGATTGCTGATATGCATATCCAGGCTGCGGTCGTATGGCGAGAGGCTGCGTTCGAGCACGTTTTCGCTGAGGTCCTCTTTTTTTACGATCTTGCCGGCTTCGCGGACCAGTGCCGTCAGCAAATCGAATTCGACCGATGTCAAACCAACCTCGACGCCGGCTAATTTGGCCGAGCGCGACGAAGCCGATATCTCCAGGTCTTCGACATGCAGTTTTTCCGACCCCGCATCATCGCCGTCCTCGCTGTTGACCCGGCGAAGTATCGCCCGCAGCCGAGCAACAAGTTCGCGCGGATTAAAAGGTTTAGGAAGATAATCGTCGGCTCCTATTTCCAGACCGACGATCCGTTCCATATCTTCGCCCCTTGCCGTCAGCATTATCACCGGCAATTCGGATTTCTCACGCAGGTTCCGTAGAACATCGAACCCGTTCATCTTTGGCAACATCACGTCGAGGATTGCCATATCATAATCGCCGGAGATCGCGTTTTTCAGACCGCTTTCGCCGTCATGCACGGCCTCGGTCTCAAAGCCTTCGACGGCCAAATACTCCGACACAAGCTCACACAGCTCTTCGTCATCATCGATAATCAGTACTTTGCTCATACCTAACCGATTCTACGGCAAAACAAGCGGTTGCGATCAACTTTTACAATTCTTTACACAAGATCACGAAATACATACGGTCGAGGCATCGCGGTTTTCGTCTAACACTACGATGGCGGGAAGACTGCCGAGATTCATATATTTACTGGAGAAGATAATGAAAAAGATAATAATTGCAATTTTAGCATTTGCCGTATTAGCGACCGGTGTCATGTTCGCGGTTGCACAGCGTTCGGGCGATGGCAAGAAAGGCGGTTGGGGCAAGCGCGGCGGTCATCATCGTGGCGGAATGATGCTTCGCGGCCTCGATCTTACAGACGAGCAGAAGGCTCAGGTCAAACAAATCATGGAAGCGAGCAAAGCAAAAACGCAGCCGCTGCGTGAATCTTTAAACGCAAATCGCCAGAAAATGAAGGAAGTTACCGCAAACGGTGCGTTTGATGAAGCCCAGATTACAGCCCTGGCGACCGAAAAGGGCACTCTTTCAGTTCAGATGTCGGTCGAACGAGCGCGGCTGAAATCGCAAGTATTCGCCCTTTTGACGGCTGAACAAAAGGCAAAGGCGGCCGAGATGGAGTCGAGAATGAAGGACCGATTCAAAGCTCGAAAGGCGGCGACTGCCGAAAAGGTTAGCGAATAACATAAAATCTCTAGCGATCAAGGGGACAAAATGGCCCGATTCCGCAAGGTTTCGGGCTTTTTTCGTGTTCGATCAAATGAAAATTGATCACGCCTCGTCCATGTTCCGTTCCAGCGCGCTTGGAACAACTGGAACACGTGGAACATGCTGGAACAACGTGGAACGCGCAGAAACCAAGCCGAACCCGCCCAGGTCGATTAAAGATCTATAAATTCCCCGCCTATCATAACGAATTTGATTGAACCATCGGGCCGAATACCGACAAAGTCAGCTCGCTTGCCAATCTCGATCGAACCATGCGAATGATCCAATCCGAGCAGTTTGGCGGGGTTTGTGGAAGTCATTTTCGCAACGTCAACCTCTGAAAAACCAAGCGAACGCATTTGGAGAAACGCATCATGCATTGTTATCACCGAACCGGCAATGCTTCCCCGCTCGTTTTTGGTGCGGCCGTTCAAAACTGAAACTTTCTCTCCCCAAATCTCATATTCGCCATCGCCCCGTCCAGTCGGCGCAACCGAATCGCTGATCAGAGATACCTTGTCCGGCGATTTGCTCCGGCACGCAAACTCAAGCATTTTCGGATGCACATGAATGCCGTCGGCTATGATGTCGAACGTCACATCATCTTTCGTCAACGCCCAGCCGACAACCCCGACATCGCGGTGATGCAGCCCCGTCATCGCATTATAAAAATGCGTCAAGTGCCTCGCTCCTGCGTCGAACGCCTGTTCAAGGATCGGAGTATCCGCTTTCGTATGACCTATCGATGCTATCCAGCCCTGCCGTGCCAACTCTCGCGCCAACTCGATCCCGCCGTCAATCTCCGGCGCGAATGTCGTCATATGCACACCGCTTTTCAATCTTGGAAGTCCGATAAGCTCCCCTCCTGCCTGAGGAGGGGTGGCGACTTCGCTCCCCTCCTGTTTGAGGAGGGGTGGCAGCGTTTCGCTGACGGGGTGGTCGGCGAACGCAGTGGTTCCCACTCCAGTAAACCTCCTAAAAAATTCCGGCCGCAAAGCCCCGCACATTTTCTCGTTAGCAAAAACGCCTTCGTAATGCACGCCGACGGCCCGTGCAATCGGCATCTCGCCCTGAATCTCCATCAGCCGGTCAATCGCCGCGATCACCCGTCGGTAGTTCTCATCCGAGTCCGGCACCAGCGTCGGCACCCAAGCGGTCACGCCGTTCGCGGCCAGAAACTTGGATATCTCAACCAATTTATCAACATCCGCCGCATTCACATCCACGCCTACTGCGCCGTGAATATGTACGTCGATAAATCCCGGAAAAAGTATTAAACCGCCCGCATCGATTATCCGATCAACCGAAACGCGCAATCCCTCGTCAATACTCGTGACCAACCCACCTTCCACAACGACGGACACATTTTCCAACAGCCGGTCCCAAAAAACAACGGACGCATTTTTAACCGCAATCGTAGACATATTTCGATATTAACAAAGAAAAATGCCCGCGTCGCACGGTGCAAACGCGGGCAATCTAAATAAAATCGGATCAGCCTAGAAGTTAAGCTTCACCGCAAACTGCATTACTCGCGGATCGCGATAACTTAAAACCTGACCAAAAGTAGACGAGCCATTTCCGCCCTGGGCTACGGGTTGCGTTGTTGCACTCCATACGATAGTGCTTAAACCACGCGGATTCGTCCAATTGAAAACATTAAAGGCTTCGCCGCGTAGCTGCAAGCGGAATCTTTCCGAAAATCGCAGATTCTTTGACATCGTGAAGTCCACTCTTTTCGTCGACGGGCCGTTTACTATTCCTCGTCCGCCGCTCGGAACTGCATTGCTGCTCACCGTTCCTGATATCGGCGTAACTTGGAAGCACGCAGTGTTAAACCATTGCTGAACCGTTTGAGATCCTCCCTCGTTCGGGTTGCAAAGGGTATTCGGCCTTGCAACTGTCGTCGGCGGCGGGATCAAGCCCAACCCGGAAGGGTCAAACGCCGAAACCGTCGGTGTGAAAGGAAGACCTGTCTGATACGTGACAATTCCAGAAGCTTGCCAACCTCCCAAAACCTTTCCAACGAAACCTCTTTGGTCACGATAGAAGGGTAATTCATAAATGTAGTTGATCGTCATTATGTGTCTGCGATCAAGAAACGCTCTTGCCTTCTCAAGGCTGATATCGTAAGTGTTCTGGGGCGACGACGAGCGGTCATTCTGATTATCGGTAAGATTTTTTGCCCAAGTATAAGCAAGATTAACCTGCGATGACCCGGTGAATCTGTGCTGACCCGAAACTTGAAGGCTGTGGTAGTTAGAATTAAATCTAGTTTCTACCGCCGTTACCGCACGATACCCGCGGTAAGGACGGATCTGGTCGAGAATCGTTTCTTGCGCACCGGAGT
>JANNGV010000310.1:0-3012 GCA_031404055.1 Chloracidobacterium sp. | reverse complement strand
TATTCATAAAATTTCTTAGCTCGTCAATCTCCGGTAAATATTCGGCATTCGTTCGGGCAGCGAAAGCACGTCGTCGATGATAGTGTAGCCGACATCGCCGTAGAGATCTTTTAATTCGGCTTCGGATTCGCGGTCGATGGTGATGCAAAATGGCGTGACACCGGACGTTTTGGATTCGGTCAGGGCTTCGCGGACGTCTTCGCGGGCATAGCGTGCATCGCCATAATCGTGATCGTATGGGCGTCCGTCGGTCAGAATTATTAATAGTTTTGTTCGGGCTTCTTGTTTTAGTAATTTCGCCGATGCGTGGCGGATCGCGGCGCCGAGACGCGTGTTGTTTTGAAAAGTGATGCCGCCGATGCGTTTTTCTATCTCATCAGAATATCTCTCATCAAAATCCTTTACGATATAAAATTTTACGTTGCGGCGGCCCTCGCTCGTAAATCCGTAAATCGAATATATATCACCGACCGCTTCGAGTGCCTCGCTCATCAAGACAAGGCCTTCTTTTTCGATCTCGATGATCCGGCGGCCAGGATATGTGTACGGCTGCAAAGGGTTTCGGGTGATCGTTCGGGCGGTGGACGATGATTGATCGAGCAGGATCGAAACGGCAACATCGCGTTGGCGGCGAAGCCGTTTTGTGTATAGCCGATCGGACTGGAGGCCGTCCGCCTTTCGATCGACAACATAGTCGATCACGGCATTTAGATCATAGTCTTCGCCATCAATCTCGCGATTGATACGCGTTAGATTCTCCGGCTTCATGAGTTGAAACTGATGGCGGATAGACGAAATCACCCCGCGGGAACGCGAGCGGGCCAGCTCGACAAAATTGCGGTCGCCTTGTTTTACCTTTTTCTCTATGACGCGGCTCCAGCCGACGCGGTAATCGTTCAGCTCGCGGTCCCATTCGTCGTATGAGAAAGCTTCATCACCAGGTTCGAGGGCCTGTTCGGGCATTTCGTTTTGCGACCATGCTTCGGCACCGCTCAGATCGTCAGGCTCGCCTTCGTCGTCAAGGCTGTTCCAGGCGTTGAAAAGATCTTTGACATCCTGCGATTTTTTCGGCCGGTCCTCGCGTTCTACCAAGTCCTCGGTCGCCGCCTCGCTGACGTTCTTGTCGTCGAAAGCGTATTCGTGCTCCTCGTCTTTCTCATCGGAATCCGCTTCCTGCGAGTCTTCGGCGGAAATGTTTTGGAAGAGGTTATACACGCGACTCGTCGCCATCAGGGAATCGGCGACGGTGGCATTGTTTATCGCAAGGTACGATTCGATGACGGTCTCTATCTCGGAAACGATCTGTCCATAAAACTGCTTTGCGTCGTCGGTGGCACCGCCGCATAGAGTGATCTGAAACAGGAGCTCGAATGGCACCTGGTGCATCGGTACGTCAAAGATGTATGGGCGGGTCCTGAGCAGGGTCGATTTCATCAGATCAAGGTCCTTGCGAAGACCTCGATATGCGTCGCGAAGGCGATTGTCGATCCGGGCATTCTCCATTGTGCCAAAGATCTTTTTTGCAAGACGCGGCTCTGGGAATAGCTTTAGAACCGCTTTGTAATCGGAGTTTTTGGGCAGCTTCTGAACTTTGTTCTTCAATTCCCGGTTTGTTTCGTCCTCGCTGAATGCGGCCTCTCCTTTCTGTACGTCTTCGATATATCCCGCGAGCGAAAACGCATCGATCTGGTCGGCGGTTGCTTCGAAAAGGCCCGAAAGGTCGGAATACGCGGCTTTCAATTCTGTGCTGTCTTTTACAAAGGTTTCGAATTCGATCTGACCCGCTCCGTGGGCGGCAAGCACCTTGTAGAGTCGGAAGTTCATCTCCTCGTCATCAAATTCCGTAACTGAAGAAGGCAGATAGATCGTCCGCCCGTCGCCGATCCGCGATTCCTGCGGCATGGCCGACAGGGGCGAAACTTCGACCTCCTTTCCCGTCAGGCCTTCGACATAAATGCGAAGAACGCCCTGTATCGAATCGAGCGGCAAGCCGGTTCGGGTTTCATGCAGAAAGTTATTTGATTCGCGTGTTTCGAGCGCAAAATAGCTCCGGCGGGCCTTTGCTGAATCAGCATACTTTTCGCGAAGGCCGGTCTCGATCCATTCCTCGAACTGATCGAGAGACACTTTTTTCAACGCCGCCGTGCTGGAACGAAACGCCGCAAGTCCGCTCTCGGCATCCGATTCGGCGATCTCACCGGTGAGAATAAGGACGCGTTTGATTAACGAAAGCGTCTCGGCATCGAGCGGCGAGCCGTGTTTTGTGGAATTCGCGAGTATCTGGCCAAAGAATTTTGGCGTCGCACGCAGAAATGCGATAAGGACGGCGTTGCCCTGATTGCCAATCTTGTTCAGTACGCTGCACCATTCATCGAACGCCCCGTCGACGCGCCGGAGAACATCGCTTCCGGATGATACAAAATGAAGCGTCACGCTGGCTCCGTATTCAAGCACCTTTGCCGCTCGGTTCGTCAGTAGAATCGCGTTGTCGGCAGAGAGGCCTTCAAGAGCTTTTGGAAGTCCCGTCCAAAGATCCGCCGTCATACCTCCGGTTCTGGTCGCAAAAAGTGAGCCAAGATCGAACATGGCTCCGGCAACCTCCGATTTGCGGTCGCCAAAACTATCGAGAACGTGGGCAACGGGCGGAGTACTCTGCAGAAACTCCGCACTGTGTTTGGCCGACCGGTTTGCAATCTCGGCAGCCAGTTTCAGCGTCGCGGTCAAAAGGCCGTCGTCGTTGATCTCATCCGCCAATGCAGGCACATACTCGAAGGTTTCCAGAGCGATCGAACTGGACAGTATCAACTGCCGCGTGCTTATCCGAAAAACATCGGGTCTAGCGTTTTTGGGAATTTTTCCGATACCGCTAACGCCACGGCTAAAATACCGCACCCCGGTTTCGGCGTCCCCCATCGCGAGTCGACGGCCCATCTCGCCCCAGTTTCGAAGATCGTCCGCTGAGAGAATCTTCGCGGCCCTCGGCACCGCTTCGACAAACGCACGGCTGACGCG
>JANNGV010000309.1:0-1821 GCA_031404055.1 Chloracidobacterium sp. | reverse complement strand
ATTGAGCAATGTTATTAAAGATCAGACACGCGACCGCATATGGCGCGAACTTCATTATGATGTCGATGATTTTCGATGTAATAGCGAATACCGATTCCATCAACCCGACAAACGGCGACGAGACTGGTGAAGGCAGAAGTGTGATCGCGATACCGACGATCAATGCGAAGAACATGATGTGGAGCATGTTCGGATTCTCGCCCGCTATCGAGTTGAAAACGCTTCTCGGCACGACGGTTTTCACGGCCTGCATCAGAGCCGAATCTGTTTTTGCCGTCTCTGCTGCCTTGTTCTGCGCCTCGACGCTGGTCTTGGCGCCGCTGCTGAATTTCTCTTTAAGCTGGGCCGCTATCTCGGGACTGATCTTTTCACCGGGCCTGATGGTGTTTGCCAGGCCGAGACCGATGACAACCGATATTGCCGATATAATAATGCAGTAGGCAAACGATTTAAACCCGATACGCCCAAGCTTGCGGATGTCGCCAATCCCCGCAACCCCGACGACCAATGATGAAAATACGAGCGGAACGACGATCATCAAAAGCAGATTCAGAAATAACGTTCCGATAGGCTGTGTAAAATTGCCAACGAACCAAACGAGATTGGGATCGTTTCCGCCGAGCGCCCAGTTCGCCGCCAATCCGCCAGTTACGCCAACGAGTAACCCGATGAGGATCTTAGTGTGCAGGGCAATTCCTTTCGGCTTATCGGGTGTTTCGTCGTCGAGATCAGTAGCGAGTTCGCGTTCGTAATCGTCAGTCGGAATCGGGTCTTTGTCTTGTTCGGCCATTTAAAATTTCACCTTTTGTTTGGAATGTCAGAGTCAGGAAAAACAGTTTTTGACAGGTCCCGCAATGTAGGGTTGACAGCGGACGTTCTGCCGGATCAATCAATTTTTTGAGAGTTTAGCAGATATGTTACGAATTTGGTATTTTTAGAACGGTCGGGTAGTGGTTCAGTTTGAGAATACTGGAAGTTCTCCGTGCCCTCCGCGCATTCTCAGTTTCCTCCGCGTTGAATAATAATCAAGTTATATTCATCGCGGAGGACGCTGAGATATTCGCGGAGATCGCAGACTGCTTTTTAGATGCTGGAAGTTTCAAATTGAATAAATACCAAACGATCGCTCTTGCGTACTTATGTTCAAATCCATACATTTCAATTCAAAAGGCCGTGCCATTACGAATGCATCAAATCCGGAAGTGTTGTCAAAACTGCGCGCGATTGTTGGCGAAGAGAACGTCGTTGTCGAACCGGAAAAGGTCGAGCCCTACGGTGCGGATGCCGTGAAGGAAAAGTTTCCGCCCGAGGCCGTCGTGTTTCCCGATTCGACGGAGCAGATGGTTGCGATCTTAAAGCTCGCCAATGAGTATCTTTTTCCGGTGACGGCCCGCGGCGGCGGGGTTGGATATACGGGCGGTGCGGTGCCGGTTGACGGCGGCATCGTGATCGGTACGGATCGGATGAAAAAGATCGTCGAGATAAGCGCTGACGATCTTTACATAGTCTGTCAGCCGGGACTAACTACTTATGAGGTTCAGCAGGCCGTAGCGGAGCAGGGCCTGATGTTTGCACCCGACCCGGCATCGTACAAAGACTCGTTCATTGGAGGCAACATTGCCGAGAATGCGGGCGGAATGCGTACTCCTAAATACGGCGTGACCAAACACCATGTTCTTGGCCTGTTGGTGTTTACCGCTTTGGGGTAAATAATTCTACGGGGCGGAAAAAGGGTAAATATTTTTGTCGGGTTTGACCTCAGGGGGCTATTGTGCGGCTCCGATGGTTTGCTCGGATTTATTACCGAAGCGACTCTAAAGC
>JANNGV010000308.1:0-5830 GCA_031404055.1 Chloracidobacterium sp. | reverse complement strand
GCAATCAGGATGAAAGCCATTTCAAGTTTAGCGACGAAGCGTTTGACAGCCTGGCCAGCTAGGTAGGCACTTGCATTTGCCTGCACCACGGTACGCTTTTTCTTAGTGATCTTTGTGGTTTTCGCTTGGTGACCTTTGTGTTTAGGTGTTTTTCTAACACAAAGCTCACAAAGTTTTTGCACAAAGAACACAAAGACTTTTTTAGCAACGCTAAATTTGAGCACTACCAGATTTCAGAATAAGCGTTCATAAACTTTATTCAGATATCCAATCGAAAGAGATTGTTTGTCACAAATCCCTTATCAACGGTGTTCCTTTTTTGTAAATCAAAAAATCCTGGAATCGGAGGAACACATGCGTAAAAACCTAATATTTGGTCTTTTTAATCTCGGTTTGATCTTTATTCTATTCGGCAGTTACGTGATCGTCGCTCAAACGGTGGTGACGGGTGAATGGACGGCGGAAACCAAGAAGGAAAAATCGGACAAAATACACCTGTCTTTCGAACGAAAAACGGAGAGAGGCGGAAAGAATCAACACGGCTCGAGTTTTGCCTTTGAAGACTTGCAAGGCCTTAGTCGCGACGCGGCACAAAACGGCAAAGTCAGCTTCCGGCTGGTCCGCGAAGCCGGAACTATCGAATGCGAGGGTGTCTTTGTTAATGGGCGGGGCTCGGGAACTTTTCGCTTTGCCGGAAATCAGAGCTATGTCGAAGCAATGCGAAGCCGCGGGTTTGATTTTGAAAAATCGAAATCCAACCGGGAAGGTCACCTGGAAGACAGACTGTTCACCGCGACCACGCTGAATTTAACAACCGCCTTTGCCGACGACCTGAAATCCGCTGACTTTGGTCCGTTGGACGTGGATGACCTTTTCAAGGCCCTTATTTTCAAGATAACGCCCCAGTTCATGGCGGAAATGAAGGCAACGGGTTTCCCGGATCTTGATCTTGAGGACCTCGTTAAGGCTAAAATCTTCAAGATAGATGCCGAATTCGTCCGTAAGATTCGCGAAATGGGTTTTGGCACCGAAAAGTTTGAGAGTCTGGTAAAATTCAGCATCTTCAAGGTCACGCCGGAATTTCTGAATGAACTCAAGAATGAAGGTCTAACCGATCTGAGTGCCGAAGATGTAGTAAAGCTTCGGATTTTCAAGATCGACGCCGCGTATGTTCGCGAGGCCAGGGCGACGGAACCTAACATCACCGTCGAACAGCTGGTACAAAAGCGGATCGGCGTACGCCGCTCATAAGCTGCGAGATCAACAATTGAACTCTTTAAAAGACCTATCTTTTTTTTGACGGGAAACCGAAAAGTACCGAAATGCTCAGTCTTATTCCTCTTATTCGTGCTTGTTCCCCTCTTTTTCGGTGGTAAAGAAAAGGAAAACCACGGAACAGGATGAACAAGAAGAAAGGATTCGATCAGGATTTATAAAATAGGTTTCAAAGAACTCTAATATTAGGCATAAAGAGTCGGCAGCGTCCGGCTCTTTAATTTTTTTTGTAGACGTAAAAGCGGCCCAGATGATAAATTTGAGATTGTGTTAAATAGGTTTAAACGCAGGTAGTTTCGAATGATAGAACAAATCAATAAATTACATCTTAAGATGGGTTTCTTCATCGTGGCAGTCATTTTCGCCATATCGTTGAATATCTCAGCCGCCGTGTACGAGGTTAGACCTAACACTACGCTTGACACGATTGCCGAGGTGCCGTGGGCGACATTGCAGCCGGGCGATACTGTTCTGATCCATTGGCGGGCGACGCCTTATAAAGAAAAATGGGTGATATGCCGCCAGGGAACCGCCGATCTTCCCATCACCGTTCGCGGTGTGCCGGGACCGAACGGGGAACTGCCAGTGATCGACGGAAACGGAGCCGTTACGCCGGGAAATCTGAATTTTGCCAGCGAAACCCGTGGGGTCATCAAGATCGGTTCGGCAAATATTCCGGCCGACACCATGCCGCGCCATATTATCATTGAGAATCTTGAGATCCGCGGCGGGCATCCTTCGTATCAATTTACCGATGACGGCGGAGTTACTCAAACGTATTCGACATCGGCTTCATCTATTTATGTCGAAAAAGGCGAGAACATAACCGTTCGTAATTGCCGAATCACGGACAGTGCGAACGGCTTTTTTGTTGCGTCGAGCGACGACACAGTTTCGAGAAATATTCTGGTCGAAGGCAATTATATTTTTGGCAACGGGGTGGTCGGCAGTATTTTGCAGCACAACAACTACACTGCGGCAATTGGAATAACTTTTCAATACAACCGTTTTGGTCCGCTCCGCAGCGGTTCAGGCGGCGTTAATTTAAAAGACCGGTCTGCCGGGTTGGTCGTCCGCTACAATTGGATCGAAGGCGGCAACCGCAATCTTGATCTGGTCGATGGTGAAGACAGCTCACAGATTCGAAATGCACCCGAATATCGCAAAACCTTTGTTTACGGCAATGTGTTAATAAAGCCCGACGGCGGTAATAATCAAACGACGCACTACGGCGGTGACAGCGGCGCAACTGCGGATTACCGGAAGGGAATGCTGTATTTCTACAACAATACGATCTACTCGACTCGGTCCGGCAACACGGCCGTGTTTCGTCTATCGACCAACGAAGATCTCTGCGATGCCAGGAATAACATTTTTTTTACGACAAATCCGGGAACGAGTTTGGCAATGTTGGCGGAATCGGGCGTCCTGAATTTGGCCAATAACTGGTCGAAATCTGGATGGCGAAACTCTTTTGAAGGTGCTTTTAATGGAAACGTCACCGGGGGCGGAAGTTTTGTCGTCAGCACTGCGCCCGGATTTGTAGACGCTTCAGTGCAAGATTTCAGATTGGTGGCCGGAGCGGCAGCGGAAAATGCGGGAACGTCGCTTCATGCAGACGTTCTGCCGGTAAACAACGCGATACGCCAATACACAAAACATCAGTCCGGTGAAAGCCGTCCGTTAAGCGGTACATTCGATATCGGTGCTTTCGAAGTCGCTTCGGCGGCACCGATGCAGATGCTTACCACAGTTATCCCAAATCCGGTTCGGTTAAGGCCGTATGAACAGCTCGTACAAGCCAGTGGCGGATCTGGACAATATGTCTGGTCGATAACCGCCGGCACGCTGCCGCCCGGCCTTCTTATCGATGCATCAACCGGAATTATTCGCGGACGGGCAAGACTTATGGGAACCTGGAGCTTTACAATAACGGCTCAAGACGCACAAAATGCGGCGTCAAATGTAAGCCAGCCGTTTACGGTAACGTCGCGGTTTTACAATTGACCAGCACTTTTGCAATCGAGAGCCCGACGGAATAGAATAAAACATTGTTATTCACTACAAGCTGGGGGCAAGATGCAAAAAAAGGTACTACTGGTCGAAGATTACGAAGATAGCCGCTTGATGATGCGACACATGATCGAGCAGGAAGGCTATTCGGTGATCGAAGCAGCAGGTGCTTACGAGGCCATCGAAAAAGCCGAAGCGTATCACCCCGACCTCATCCTTATGGACATTGGCCTTCCGTTGCTCGACGGCCTTTCGGCCGCGACTATTATCAAAGGAATCAAAAACTTGGGCGGCGTTCCGATTGTAGTTGTCACGGCATATCGCGACGTTAGCGAACAAGCCCGCGATGCCGGATGTTCCGGTGTGATTTACAAACCTATCGAGTTTTCGGCGCTCAAAACAATACTGGATTTCCACCTAACCGGACATTAGGTTCAGTTGTCCAAAAGAAATCCATAGCTCCTCTTATTCCTTCTTGTTCCTCTTATTCTGTGGTAAAAAAAAGACCTTAACCACGGATCAAGAGGAACAAGAAGGAACAAGAGCCATCTCTAATCAAATTGCTTTCTGAATACGTCAAATGTCGCGCGAAAGGAGGTAAGTTCGCCACTGAGGCGTTCGATCTCCTGTTCAAGTTTTTCGATGCGTTCGTTTGATCCCGATCCTTGCGAATGATGTTCGCGAACGACGTTTAACGCCGCGACATCGACTTCGCCCGATAGTAAATGTACGTATCGTGCTTCCTTCTGTCCCGGCTGACGTTCGAGCTTTAATATCAGTGGCTCACTGCGGCCCGCAAGTGCGTCAAGTGTTTCCTGCACCTCGCCGAGGCCCGAAAATTCATAAAGCCGGTCCGAACGCCCGCGAAGCTCGCCCACCGTTTGTGGCCCTCTAAGCAGCAGCAACGCAATAACCGCGACCCCGGGCGATTCAAGCTCATAAACGCTTGGCAGCATGTGCTTATACTTAACCGTGCGGCTTGTGCTTCCGTAATAAAGATAAACGAGATTTTTGTCGCGCAAGCTGTCGATTGCGGCGAGGATCGCGGTTTCGCCGATCGACATCACCGGATCGCGATTGCTTTTTTGATTGCACGCGGCGGTCAGGGCATTTAACGTGAGCGGGTAATATTCGGGTGTCGTCAGCTGCTTTTCAACCAGGCTGCCGAGAACGCGGACTTCGGTTTCGGTAAGTATCGTGGACATTGTTTCCTAATATCTGCGGCAAGCCGCCAACTTTGTATCAATCAGCATAGTATATTTTCGCGATTCTGTTTACTACCTTACAATCGAATCGTGGAAGTATTTGTTGCCAGGACAAACGTCGATTTAAAACATGCATTCGAGCGCCTTTCGGAGGCGGACGTACTTGGCTGCGATACCGAGACATCCGGCCTGAGTGCGAAACACGGCCGGCTTTTTTCAGTCCAATTCTCGGACGGAAGTTATAACGTTCTTGTGCCGGTGAGCGAGGGCGTGGAGCTCGGCGAGCTTGCCGGAATACTGGAAAACACTAGTGTTATAAAGATCTTCCACAATGCCAGATTCGATCTTGAATTCTTAAACGCGAACGGTTATTCGGTGGCGAACGTGTTCGATACGATGATCGCCGAAAAGGTGCTGACGCGTGGCGCGAATCAGTCTGCGTCATTGGCCGAAACACTTTATCGCTACTTCGCGGTCGATCTGGACAAATCGCAGCGGGCTAAATTCAGCGGGAAATGGGATGGTATTTGGACGAACGAACTGGTTGATTACGCTTTATCCGACGTCATACATCTGCCGCGCTTGATGGATGAGCAAATGGCGTGGCTCCAAAAGCTTGGGTTGACTGGCGAGTTTGAAATGCAAATGCAGAGAATATTTGCCCGCGAAACACACGAAAAAGACAAAAAAAAGAGATAGTATTTTTCGTATCTTTCGCGTGTTTCGTGGGCAAAATATTTCTTACCAGCGATGATATGCCGGATGGCCTTCTTTTACGGCGACAAAAGTTCCTCGACAGGTGGCGCAAACTTTTTCGTTTGCGATCAGCTCGGCTTCGACTATCGCCTTTTCCAGTGTTGACTCGACAACTCTCGCACGCAGATGTATCAATGCATCGCTCGGCGTAGGCCGCAGGAGTTTTACATGAAAATCGGCCGTGACCGTGCAATCCGGCTCGGTTTTCGCGTTATTTTTCATCAGAAAGTACGCGGCTGCCCAATTGGAATGACAATCAAGTAGCGCACCGATTATTCCGCCGTTCAGCACGCCGGGGAATGCTTCGTGATAAGATTCGGCCCGCCATTCGGCAACGATCTCACCATTCTCGGCAAAGCTGCGGATATGCAATCCTTTTTCATTCGCCGGACCGCAGCCGAAGCAGATACCGTTGGGTGAATACGCAGCCATCCGCGCATTGACGGCGGATGCGAGAGCCTGGTGATCGGGCGTGCGCTGGTCGTTGATGGTCATCGATTTGTTCTCACGTCACCGCCTTGATGCGGGCTCCCGTGGCGCGGGCCGAAGCCTCCGCGACATCCGCCTGCGCCGACCTGTGA
>JANNGV010000307.1:0-2786 GCA_031404055.1 Chloracidobacterium sp. | reverse complement strand
CGAATTTCCGCTCGCCTCTGATCTGGGACGTTTTTGCCGTCTCGACCTATGCGACGATCTCGCTGTTGTTCTGGTATGTCGGCCTGATCCCCGATCTTGCAACGCTTCGCGACCGGGCAAAAAACAAGTATTTTAAGCTGGTTTACGGGGCCTTGTCATGGGGCTGGCGCGGTTCCGCCCGGCATTGGCACCGATACGAGATCGCGTATCTATTGCTTGCCGGTATCTCGACGCCGCTCGTGCTTTCGGTTCACTCGATCGTGTCGTTCGACTTCGCGGTGTCACAGGTTCCGGGCTGGCACGCGACTATCTTTCCGCCGTATTTTGTTGCAGGTGCGATCTTTGCCGGGTTTGCGATGGTGCTTATCCTCTGCATCCCGCTGCGTGTCTGGTACAACATGAAGGATTTCATTACCGATACGCATCTCGTTTACATGGCAAAGATCATGTTGGCGACAGGATTGATCGTAGTTTACGGCTACGCGATGGAAGCGTTCTTCGGCTGGTACAGCGCCAGCGAATACGAAGTTTTCATGGTCAAGAACCGAATATGGGAAGGGCCGTACTGGTGGTCTTATTGGCTTTTGATCCTTTGCAACGGCATGTCGATCCAACTTCTGTGGTTCAAGCGATTTCGCGAAAGCCCGTTTTGGCTGTTCCTGATTTCGATCGTGGTCAGCATCGGCATGTGGCTCGAGCGGTTCGTGATCATCGTGACGAGTTTGAATCGCGACTTTTTGCCGTCGTCGTGGGCGATGTACAGCCCGACGATCTTTGATTGGTCGATGTTTATCGGCACGATCGGATTTTTCTTTACGCTCATATTTTTGTTTGTGCGGTTTCTGCCGGTCATTTCGATTTTCGAGGTCAGAACCTTGCTGCCCGAGGCCCATGTTCACGGGCATCAGCAGGATTTTGAAGAGAATGTGCTCGACGTTTACGACACTTATGACAGGACCGATCCGCCGAACCGATGATGCAGATTGATTCATTGAGACATTGGTTCATTGGGTCATTTATGGGATCAAAAATGAATAAATGAAACGATGATCAAATGATCAAATGAAACAATGACCAAATAGTGTTATGGAAAAGAATCTATACGGGATAATGGCGGAATTCGACACGGCGACCGATTTGGTTGACGCGGCGACCAAGATGCGTCTGGCGGGCTATACGAAGACCGACGCGTTTTCGCCGTTTCCGCTGCACGAGATCGACGAAGCACTTGGCATCAGGCGGAGCATTTTGCCCTATCTGGTGTTTGGCGGCGGGATCACCGGGCTTTTGCTGGGCATCGGGCTCCAGGTTTTTGTTCATTATATTGATTACCCTTTGAACATTGGGGGCCGGCCTTATCTTAGCTGGCCGTCATTCGTGCCGCCGTCATATGAGCTGACAATTCTTCTCGCCGGTTTTTCGGCGGTCTTCGGCATGCTCTTTCTCAATGGTTTGCCGAGCCCGTATCATCCGGTCTTTAATGTGCCGAGGTTTGCACTGGCCACGCGTGAGAAGTTTTTTCTTATCATCGAATCAAAAGATCCGAAGTACGAATACAACGATGCAAGGAAATTTATGGAAAGTCTTAAGCCGCAGGAGGTTTTTGATGTACCAGAGTAACCAAGTAAAAAGTAAAAAGGAAAAAGTAAAAATGAAGGGGTCGAGACTAATCTATTTTGCCTTTTTACTTTTTACTTTTGCCTTCGTGACAGGCTGCGGCGTGCGATTCGATATGCAGGACCAGCCGCGGTACAAGGCTTACAAGAAAAGCGATTTTTTCATTGACGGCCGCTCTTCGCGTGAGTTTCCGGAGGGCACGGTTGCCCGTGGATTGTTGAAAGAAAACAAGGCCTTGCACACCGGCAAGATAGATAATCCGAACGCCAATGTTCAGGTCGAAACGACGACCAATGCGGCTGGCAATACCATAGTCACAAGCTTTCCGAATGCTATCGACGAGTTTCCGATTCCGGTCACCAAAGATCTGGTGGAGCGCGGCCAGGAACGCTACAACATCTATTGCATCGTATGCCACGGACCGGTCGGCAACGGGGACGGCATGATCGTCCGCCGCGGATTTGGCGCTCCGCCTACCTATCATGACGATCGGCTGAGAAACGCTCCGGTCGGACACTTTTTTGACGTTATAACAAACGGCTGGGGAAAGATGAACGGTTACGCGGCCCAGATTCCGGCGGCGGACCGATGGGCGATTGTTTCGTACATCCGGACATTGCAAGTCAGCCAAAGCCCGGACGAAATGCTTAAAATGAACGCAAACACGGCGCCAAAAACAAACGCAGCTCCGAAGGCTGAAACGCACGGAGGCGGTAACTAATGGCGGATACTGGAAATTTTTATGCACCACCGGAAATTAACCGGCTGAGAACGCTGGCCCTTGGCATCGGCGGTATCGGTCTGATCGTGTGGGCCGTCGGTTTGTATTTCAGCCCGGAACAAGCGCTTCGTTCATGGCTTCTCGGTTTTATTTTCTGGGCCGGCATCGGTATCGGCAGCATCGGGGTGCTGATCCTGCAATATTTGACCGGCGGTGCATGGGGCGTCGTTATCCGCCGCGTCGTCGAAGCGGGTTCGAGAACGCTGCCGATCATATTTGTCTTGTGGCTTCCGATGGCGATCGGCCTTACAAGCCTTTATGAATGGACGCATCTGCGGCCAGACGATTATGCGATGCAGGAGCGCGGATGGTTTATGACGCCGGAGAGCTGGATACTCCGGTCGGTGATCTATTTTGCTTTGTTCGGTGTGATTGTCTATCTGCTGAA
>JANNGV010000306.1:0-1528 GCA_031404055.1 Chloracidobacterium sp. | reverse complement strand
TGCGCGCGCCGCGGCCGTAATGGACGCACTCAGCATTCGCCATGCAATCGAATTGTGCCGATACCGCTACCACCCCAATCCGGCAAGTAGAAACCGGGCAGTGACCACTTCCGCAACCAGCCGGCTTGTTTCGGACGGGTACTTGGCAATCTCCCGCGCACCGTATGAGCTAAAACCCTGATCAACGAGTAAACTGGCCCCCATCAAAACGGTTCCCGCCCATTCGATGTAGCCATAACCCGCCGGACCGTTCAGGTGAGCAAGATATGCAAATGCAGCGAATGTGACGACTTTGCAGAATGCTTCCGCACCAAAAAGCGACGCGAAATTTTTCAACAGAGAAATGGCCAATATAGTTTCGAGAAGGCTAAACTGTAACCAGGACCTACTTGAACGAAGAGTTCATCGATTATCTATAACGTCTCCGAAGCGATCCGAATACGCCTCGGTTCGCCCATAAAATAACCAAGAAACTCACCAACCGACCAGGCCAGCAAAAGAACGAAAGCGATAGGAAGCGTAGAGATAATCGTTATAACTGGTTGCCGTTGTCTTCGCATATTTTTATATACTCGGCTAAACATTATTAAGGGTAAAAATATGGTGCCGAGGGAAAAACCAAACCGATAAAAGGGAGTCAAATGTTTTGCTCTTGTCTCGGCAAAAACACGTCCCCAGCTTATTCGCTCTTTCATAGCTTGTCCGAACTTGAGGCGTGGACGCATTTGAAAAACAACAGGACGATCGTCCAAAAAAAGCTTATTTCCGCGCGAAAGCATTGCCCAGTGAACCGTCGTCTCGTGATAGAACTCATGCCAGAGATCGTAAGTTGCTGTAAGGGCCGAACGTTTGTAGGCCAGGTTAACGTCCGAAACGAACGAAACCTCCCCGCTTTCGAACGGGCGCCCGTACCGCCCGAAATCGCAATAGTACAGGGCCCGATTCAATGGAAGATCAACCCCGTTTTCAACCGCTCCCCCGATAACGTCGTACGGCTGCTCGTGAGCGGCGACGATCTGCCTAACCCAATCATCCGCCGGTCGCGCGTGATCTTCGGTCATTGCGACAATTCGCCCCTTTGAAAGCCGCAACCCGACCGCCCGGCGTCGATCATAAAGACGATGCTGGCGAGCGCTAATGAGGTCGTCGCTTGCGAAACCTAAATCCTCGATATAGTGAAAACGCACTGCCGGAAATTTCGAGACAAGCGATCCAACATTCGAAGACCACTTGTCGAACGGTACGATTATCTCGGCCTTTTCAAAATCTATTTGTTTAGTCAGCACTGTCAGGTGTTCACGCACGGCTTTTTCGCCACTTACTACGGTAAGCAGGACTGTCAGTTCTAATTCGATTTCAGTATTCCGCACTGTCGAAGACCAACGCTTGAATCGGGGGTTGTTTTAGAATTTTTGTAGTGCCTTATCGCGCTTTGTACTCAGAACGCAGCGGCCGGTGTGAACCATTGCGAATTCCGGATGATCGACGTCTTCGAGAAGATCGGAGTCGGTTTCGTCGGAGATCTTTT
>JANNGV010000305.1:0-3494 GCA_031404055.1 Chloracidobacterium sp. | reverse complement strand
ATCGACATCGGTCCAGAAGATCCGGTGCAGGTGATCGCGCCGGGCGGCCCGGCGTGGTTGCGGCTGCGCGGCCCCAACTTGTGGCCGGCGTCGCTACCAGACTTTCGTTCCGCAGTGCAACAGTGTACCGAAAGCGTCCGGCGACGGCCGCGTTATGGCCCTCGAAATTCTCGTCCCCAACGCCGCTATCCGAAATCTCATCCGCGAGGATAAGATCCACCAGATCTATTCGATGATGCAGACCGGCCAGGACAAGTTCGGTATGCAGACGTTCAACCAGGCGCTCGCCACGCTTCATCACAAACGCCTTATTACCATGGAAACCGCGATGCAGCGTTCCTCGAATGCCGACGAACTAAAGGAGCTGATCGAGCGCGGTTCAGGGCTCAACCAATCTTACACCGGCCAGGGCAAACCCGCGGTTGCACCCGGCAGCCACGCCAGCCCTTACGCCCAAGGCCGTACCATCGGAGAGAGGCCGCCCGTCCGCTAGTTTAATTCCAGATTGCATATTCCAAATTCCAAATTGGGAGTTCGATCTGAAATCTGGAAGCTGAAATCTGCAATTTGAAATCTGCAATCACGCAGGTGATTAGGAGTGAATTAGAAATGCCAACATACGCGTTTAAAGGAAGAAACCGTTTGAATGAAATGGTTGCGGGTGAGAGAGACGCCGCCAGCCAGGATGAGCTTCGCGCTCTTTTGCGTCGCGAGCAGATCGTGATGACACAGGCCTCGGAAAAGGGCAACGTTGTTTCGATTCCTAAGCTCGGCCGTAGAAAAAAGGTCGGAGCCAAGGAGCTTGCGGTTTTCACACGGCAGTTTTCCGTTATGATCGACGCCGGTTTGCCGCTCGTTCAGTGTCTGGATATTCTCGCTGAACAGCAGCAGAATGCTTTCTTCAAAGACGTACTGCGTCAGGTTAGACAGAACGTCGAAGAAGGCGCGACGCTTTTCCAGGCTATGGAGAAGCACCCGAAGGTTTTCGATTCGCTTTATTCGAATATGGTGGCAGCCGGAGAAACGGGCGGTGTGCTTGATTTGATTCTCCAGCGTCTCGCAACCTTGATCGAAAAGGTCGTAAAACTCAAAAGAAGCATTGTTTCGGCATCCATTTATCCCGCCGCCGTTATTCTTGTAGCGGTCGGCGCAATCGCCGTTATCATGGTCGTCGTTATTCCGCAATTCGAGCAAATCTTTATCGGCTTGCTAGGCCCGGGCGAATTGCTTCCGCTGCCGACACGAATCGTAATGGGCATATCCGGATTTGTTGCGGGCTGGGGCGGATTGGGTCTACTTATAGGAATTATCGGAGCTTCAGTAGGGACCAATTTCTACTACAAGACCGAAAAGGGCAGATGGCACATTGACACGCTGCTTCTGAAGTTGCCCATTTTCGGCAGCATTCTCCGAAAAATTGCCGTTGCGCGCTTTTCACGCATTCTGTCAACGCTTCTGTCGTCGGGAGTTCCGATTTTGCAATCGTTGGATATTACGGCGAAAACCGCGGGTAATATAGTTATCGAGTCCGCGATTCTCAAAGTCAGGGCCGGCGTTGAACGCGGTGAAAATTTTGTCGAACCGCTAAAGGCAACCAACGTATTCCCGCACATGGTGTCGCAGATGATTGGCGTCGGTGAACAGACCGGTGCTCTTGACGCGATGCTGGGCAAAATCGCAGATTTCTACGAAGAGGAAGTCGACACCGCGATCGCCGACCTTCTTGCGTTGATCGAGCCCGTGCTTATCGCATTCCTCGGCGTGACTATCGGATCGATCGTTATCTCAATGTACCTTCCGCTCTTCTCGCTAATCGGCAAACTCGCCGGCGGCCCGAAATAGGAAAATATGAGAACGATAGATTTCGGTGCCTATATCGTCGGATACAATTTTACTATCGGCGTCCTGGTGATGCTTTCGAGCGAGAAACTCGGCGTATATGCCGGATCTCTTAACAAGTCTCACAAGGCAGCCTTGGAAAGATTGACACGCCTTTCTACCTTTACCTTTGGGGCGTGCGTGGCACTATTGTCGGCAACCGTTTACCTCGGATTCCATGTCTTGAGGATAGGGCTCTAGACGGGCTAGTTGGCGGATTATCTGAATAGGCGGCTTCTCGCGAGGCTGCCTTTTTTTCACCTTGTTCGAATTGCGGAATATGGGTTTTCGCCTTATTCTCGAAATGCGTGTTAACTGTAAAAGACAAAACAACTTGCCGATGGGATCTTGTGTCTCTTGGCGAGATATCGCTGAGATTCGATCCTGGTGACCTCAGGATATATACGGCCCGATCCGGGCGCCTTGCTATTTTGAGCTTGATGAGAAATTACGGTTCGGTCGCAAAAAGATAATTCCTTTCGTGCTTTCTACTCCTTCGTTCTTGTTCATCTTATTCCGTGGTTGATTTCCTTTGCCATGTTCAGAAGTCAGGGAACTAAGAACGAACCACAGAACAGGACGAAAAGGAAGGAATAAGATGAACAAAAGGAAGAAGAGTCGAAAGCTTTTACGCAAAGCCTTGATTCTTCAGCGTTTCCATCGTCACGCTGCCCGTTGAAGTGCCCGTTTGCATTATCCTCTCGACGTATTTTGCGATAACGTCGGCTTCAAGATTTACCTCGTCGCCGGATTTCAGCGTGGAGAGGTTTGTTTGTTCCCATGTTTTTGGTATGACCGCGATCTCGAAATCCGCATCATTTAGTTTGGCAATAGTAAGGCTTAGTCCCTCGACCGACACGGAACCTTTGTAAACAAAATACTGTGCAAGTTCCGGAGGAAAAGCTACTTTCACGGTCCAAAACCCGCCGCTTTCTACCGCCGAAACGAATCTGCCGCGCCCGTCCACGTGCCCCTGAACGATATGGCCGCCAAGCCGCGTCGATGGCGTAACAGCGCGTTCAAGGTTTACCCGAGAACCGGCGTCCAATCTGCCAAGTGTCGAGCGATCAAGTGTTTCCCGCGATACATCGGCCGAAAAACCATCGCTGACGACGTTCAGAGCCGTCAGGCAAACCCCGTTGACGGCAATTGAATCGCCATCGGCGGTCGCATCCGTCACGATACTCGCGGTGACTCCGATACGAGCGCCGCCGTCGGTTTTAATCATCGATCGGACGCTGCCGAGTTCTTCGATTATTCCAGTAAACATATCTAAGCATCAGAAACAGTCGGCAGAGATCGTAAATCTTCAGCGAAAATCGGTTTTAGATTTCGAATAGATTTTGGTTGTCGTACAGAGCCGTTTGGAGAATCCTCCTACGGCCTTCCGCTCGGCAGCGTGCCGCGTACCCTAAGAGTTCCGTCATCAATGCTAAGCGACTCATCCTTAAATCTTGGAATTGCAAAGGACACATTGATGAAACCGGTTGCCGCGTCTTTTTGTATTTGCATATTGCCCTGTAACGTCCGCGATAGTCTGCTGATCGAAAAATCACAGACCGAGCTGCCAAAATCTTTTGCGAGCATCTTCTTCGTTGTCGAGAATGTACCCTGGC
>JANNGV010000304.1:0-6069 GCA_031404055.1 Chloracidobacterium sp. | reverse complement strand
ACGCCGCGGTCGATCGATTCGAGCACGATCTTATCGTCGTCACGCGTTTCGATACGGCACTTGGCGAGCATATCGACGGCAAAGTTCACCGTCGCTGCACCTTCGTGAAACAGAAAAAGAGGCGGTATATCAATTGTTCCGCCCGCAAGATCGACACGGGTCGGAGCGGAAGATTCGATGATCATAAGGGTAATCAGTGGTCAGTTTTCAGTGATCAGATGTCAGCTAAAGAAGGTTTAATTCCACGATCTAGGTCCGTTCCTGCATAAATTTTTTTTGTAAAGGAATGAGGATAGTCTGAGAACCGATTACTGACAACCGACAACTGTTCATTTTTTTGCGGCTTTTGAGGTTTCCTTTTTTACGGGTTCGTCTTCGGGCTCGATTTCGGTGCGGTTAGGCTCTCTTGTAAGGTGCAGGCGTTCCGTAAGGTCGTGCAATTTTTCCTGAGCAACTTCTTCCACGGCGTGGAGCTTTTCTTCGATCTTACCAAGCGTTTCCGGACTGGCTTCCTCGACTTTTTCCGACAGCCAGAATCGTTCGATGGCATAGATAACGACGACCGCAAAAAGTATGACAAAGAATAGGGCGATCCCGATCTGTTGAAAATCGCCGATGATCGAAGTAATGGCACCACTGAATACGTAACCCGTACCGGCCAGAAGCAGCACCCAAAGTCCGCAACTGATAGCATCCAGTATTATAAAACGGCGAAACGGCATCTTTCCGATCCCGTAAAAGACGCACATCGCCACGCGTATGCCGTAAATATATTTCGAGATAATTATGGCGAAACTGCCGAATTTATCTATCAGGCGCTCGATCCGCGGCTGGGCGATCTGGTAAAAACGGTAGTCCTTTGCCTTTTCATGAAAGATACGTCCGACGGCATAGCCAATGCTGTCCCCGACCATACCGCCAAGCGTGCCGAAAAGAAAAACCTTTAGAAAACTGTAAGGCCCGAAATACCCGCCGTGAGCCATCGTCCCCGAGATCAGAAGAGTAATATCACCTTCAATCGTACACAGTGCAAAGACGGCGTAGATTCCGTACTGCTGTATAATCTGTTCAAGCTGATCCATAAGAAATGCGGGATCCCGAAACCCGGAAGACTGTCAAAAGAGTAACTTTCGAATGTCGCGCAGTCAAACTATTCGCGATTACGCGGGCGAGCCGATATATTCTACCGATTGTTGACACTTTAGAGGTCACTGTCTAAAATCGCGTTAGTTTCACGAGATCATAATCGAAAAAAGGTGTTGGCAAGATGGCTGAAATTCAGAGTCAGGTGCAGAAGTTTGTAGGCGTCGAAGCCTCAACCGCGGGCCTTAATGCCGTATGCATTGATGGCGGCGGAGCGATACTGGACACCAGAACGTCTCCGTTTGACAGAACTCAAGGAACGGTCGAACAGTTATCCGCGTTTATCAAAGAGCTCCGTGCCGGGTTTGGCGATTTCGAAACCGTAGGCGTTGCCGTTCCCGGGCTGATCAACCGTGACACCCATCGGGTAGCTTTTTCCACACACATTCCCGAACATTCCGAAATAGATCTGGCTCAGGGTGTGCAGGACGCGGCCGGCATTCGAACGATAATAGAAAACGATGCAAACGCGGCGGCTTATGGCGAATTCAGATTCGGGGCGGGACGCGACAGCAGCAATATCTTCTACGCAACGCTGGGTTCGGGCATAGGCGGCGCATTTATTTTTGAAGGGAAGATCTGGCGGGGCAAGGCAGGTTTTGCCGGCGAATTCGGTTATGTTGCGATCAACTCCGACGGCATGCGGCTCGAAGATGTAGCATCGTCGGCAAACATAGTGCGCCGGACGCGTGGCCGTATTCAGCAGGACAGCACGTCATCGCTCAGCAGTCTGGACGAACGCTCAATAGGTATCACGGATATAATTGCGGCCGCCAAATCCGAAGACGATTTCGCCCAGATGATGCTCGAACGCACAGGTGAATACGTCGGTACCGCGATCGCCAGCGTTATCAATTTACTGAATATAGAAAGGATCGTCGTCGGCGGAGAGATAATGGGGGCCGGTTACCTCGTGCTTGATTCGGTAGTCAGTCGGGCCAAGGAACTTTCATTCGGCCCGTCGTTCAGGAACACCACCATCGTTGCCGGTGAGCTGGGCCAAAATGCCGCCGCCATCGGCGTTGCATTGATTGCGAACGAAGATTAAGAAAAACGTAATTTCACTTATGAGCCAGGCTAATCTTACCTTGAGTTGCGCAAAGCTTTAGCGCGACTTATTTTATATCGTAGAATTTGCGGATTCCAGAAGATTTAGTAGACTTAGTAAAAGTTTTACGGTTAGCATTCTCAAGCACAAATAATTCGCAAATTCCCCGGCTCCAGGTTTCCCGAAAAACCTGAGTAAGGCGAACTCTAACTTTTTTGTAACCGCGGGGCGTAAGAGACTCATAAAATGGCACAATTCTTCAATAAAAGTGCAAATAACATCGCCCGTATATCAATGGTGATGGCTGTGGTTCTGGGCGGCGTGGCGTTTTTTGTGTACACACAGGTGGCCCGCTCGTCATACCTTACGGGCCGATATTTGGAGAAGCAGCAGCCGGTCCAGTTTAGCCATAAACATCACGTCGGCGACGACGGCATAGATTGCCGCTATTGCCATTCTACGGTCGAAACGACCGCGTCCGCCGGTATGCCGCCAACGCAGACCTGTATGAATTGCCACAGCCAGATCTGGGCTGACAGCCCTTATCTCGAACCGGTCCGTGCAAGCTATCGTGAAAATAAGCCGATCGAATGGGAACGCGTTCACGATCTGCCCGAGTACGCTTATTTCAATCACAGTATTCACGTAGCGAAAGGCGTCGGCTGTTCGACGTGTCACGGCGAGATCGACAATATGCCGGCCGTTTATCAAGAAAACACTCTGCAGATGGAATGGTGCCTGGCGTGCCACCGTGAGCCGGAAAAATTCATTCGGCCAAAGTCCGAGATCTACAACATGCGTTGGCAGAACGGCGACCTGACGACCGAAGAACGCACGGATCTGAAAGCGAAATACAAGATCCGAAGCAAGGAAATGATGACAAGCTGTTCGACTTGTCACCGATAGGATTGTTCATTGATTTATTGATTCATCTGTTCATTTGTTTATTTAAGCTTCCGTTTCTTGACAAATGAATCAATGACCCAATGTCTCAGTGAATTAATAATGAACCGATATTCTAGGAAGCATAACAAAGATGCCCAGCCCCGAAAGTAAACAAAACTTTGCGTCGATGCGTAACCGGATTCTTGGCGAGAGCGGCAAGGATTATTGGCGTAGCGTCGAAGAATTTGTCGATGCTCCGGAATTCGAAGAATTCGTAAAACGCGAATTTCCGGCGCACGGTGAGGAGTGGAACGACCCCGTTACCCGCCGCAGCTTTCTAAAGGTGATGGGCGCGACGCTCGCGTTCGCCGGTTTGAGCGGCTGCGTTATACAGCCCGCCGAAAAGATCGTGCCGTATGTGCGTGCTCCGGAAGACATGCTTCCCGGCAAGCCTATGTTTTTTGCAACGGCGATGTCGGTTGGCGGTATAGCGACAGGGCTTCTGGCAAAATCGTTTGAGGGAAGGCCGATTAAATTAGAAGGCAATCCCGAGCATCCCGGAAGTCTCGGAGCGACCGACGTTCTGGCGCAGGCATCGCTGCTTGATATGTATGATCCTGACCGCTCGCAGGAAGTGACATACCGCGGATCGCCGAAAACCTGGCAGAATTTTTCGACCGAGCTGCGAACTGCCGTCATCGAAAACGGTAAAGACGGCGGTGCGGGCGTTCGAATTTTGACCGAAACCGTAACCTCGCCAACGCTGCAGGCACAGATAAAGCAGCTTATTACCGAACTGCCCAATGCAAAGTGGGTGCAGTTCGAGCCGGTAAATAACGATAACGCGATTGCCGGGGCGAAACTAGCTTTTGGCTCGCCGGCACACACGGTTTATAAGTTTGATAAAGCCGAGAGAATTCTCTCGCTCGACGCCGATATCTTTTCCGGTTTCAACCCACGGTATATCGGCGATGCCGTCAAAACCCGTGCGATTTCCGAAGAGAAAAAGGAAATGAGCCGCATGTATGTTGTCGAAACGACGACGACATTGATGGGTTCGAAGGCCGATCATCGCCTTGCCGTCAAGCCTAGTCAGGTGCCGGAGATCGCGAAGGCTGTCGCCAAAGCTTTGGGCATCGCGGGCGCGAATACGACCTATACGGAAAATGCGGCCTGGATCTCGGCAATGGCGAAGGACCTGAACGAGCATAAAGGCAGATCGCTTGTCGTTGCCGGTGACAATCAGCCGCCGGTCGTGCACGCGCTTGCTAACGCGATGAACGGGGCGTTAGGCAACGTAGGGCAAACGGTAGTTTATACCGAGCCGCTCACGCCTTCCGATAAAACACAGGTTGAGCAGCTTCGGGAATTGATCGGCGACATCGATGGCGGACGCGTGAAGATGCTTGTGGTGCTCGGCGGAAATCCGGTGTATAAGACGCCGGTCGATTTGAAGCTGAGCGAAGAACGGATGAACGCGATTTCCCTCCGCATACATCTCGGCATGCATTTCGATGAAACGGCTGCACTCTGCCACTGGCACATTTCCGAAAAGCATTACCTTGAAACGTGGAGCGATGCACGGGCATACGACGGCACCGTTTCTATCGTTCAGCCGCTAATTCAGCCGATCTATGACAGCAAAAGCGCTCATGAGCTCGTTCAGCTTTTCTTCAGGGAGAATTACGACAAGAAAGACTACGACATCGTAAAAGGCTTCTGGCAAATGCAGACCATTACTCCGGCACCTGCCGCGGCGGCGACGCCTGTTCCGGCGGCGGCTCCGGTTAAAGTTGAAGAGCATACCGATCCGTCAACCCACGCGGGCGGCGGTCGAATACAGACGCAAACAAAGGCCCAGACACCAGCGGCAAGAGAAACGATAACGATAGCCGAGCGTCCTCAGGCCTCTCCGACACCCGCGGCGGCTACTACCGCTGCGGGCGCACCGAAAACTTTCGAAGATAATTGGCGAAAGGCTGTACATGACGGCGTCGTGCCGAACACGGCGTTGCCGGCAAAATCAGTCACCGCTAGCATGGCGTTTTTAAGCCAGCCGGAAACTCGGCCGGCAAATTCGGGCGGTCTTGAGATCGCGATATTGCCGGATCCAAGCGTTTATGACGGCCGCTTTACGAATAACGGCTGGCTGCAGGAATTGCCGAATCCGCTAACTAAAGTGACGTGGGAGAATGTTGCCCTCGTCAGTCCGAACACGGCAGCGAGGCTGCAGCTCAATCGCGGCAACGACCCCGATGAGATATCCGGCGGTGAACGCGGCACGGCCTTTATCAACACCAAAGGTTCGAATATGACGGCCGATACGGTGACGCTTACCTATCAGGGATCGAAGATCGAAAAGCCCGTGCCTGTATGGATCTCGCCTGGTCAGCCGGATGACGTAGTTACGATATTCATGGGTTATGGCCGGACACGTGCCGGACGCATCGGTACCGGTCTCGGATACAGCGCTTTTGACGTGCAGCGTTCGGATGCGATGAATTTCGGCTCCGGCGATATCGTAAAGACCGGTGAAAAGGCGATGATCGCCACGACGCAGATCCATTTTAATATGGAAGGCCGCGATATTCTGCGGGTCTTTGACGTCGATGTTTTCGAGGCAAATCCGAAGCTCGGGCATCAGGAAGATTTTTACGACAAGTCGATGTACAAGTCGGCGTACGACGAAGTTTATTCGAAGCAGTATGCGACTAATAACAAGTGGGGCATGACGATCGACCTTAACTCATGCGTCGGCTGTAACGCCTGCGTTCTGGCTTGCCAGGCGGAAAACAACATTCCGGTAGTTGGCAAGGAGCAGGTCGAACGCAGCCGTGAAATGCACTGGATGCGTATCGATTCTTACTGTACCGGCGGCGATATACACCATCCGGTAGGTCTTCATTTTCAGCCCGTTTTGTGTCAGCAGTGCGAGCAGGCGCCTTGCGAAGTCGTTTGCCCGGTTACGGCGACGGTCCACAACCCGGAAGGGC
>JANNGV010000303.1:0-2687 GCA_031404055.1 Chloracidobacterium sp. | reverse complement strand
GTTTCGCGATCGGCAAGGTTACGGTCGCGACCATCGCGTGCGAGCCGTTGCCATTCGCCGCCTGCAGTTCCTCGGTCGGTTTCAGGACTATCGACGCTTGATTCTTATTAATTTCGTTCATCCGCTTAATACTACGTCGCTCAAGCTCGTTTCGATGCAAAAAACGCTATGTTCGCTTTGCTTTATAAGATCTCGAGCATATTCCGTACGCCTTCGTGCCGGAAATAGTTCAATGCCCGCCGCGAGTCTTTCTCAATCTGGGCCTTTAACTCGTCTATGCCGTTAAACTTACGCTCATCCCGAATACGGTGCAGAAAGCGGACGCGGAGAACGTCGCCGTACAGGTCGCCGTCAAAATCAAATAAATAAGATTCTATAGATGGCTCGGCATCGTTTTCAAAGGTCGGGCGCACGCCGATATTTGTAATGCTCCGCCGCCACGTTCCGCCGACCAGCGTCGCCGTTGCGTAAACGCCGTATTTCGGGATAACGCGGTTGTGGGGTTTGAGGTTTGCGGTCGGAAACCCGATGGTGTGGCCGCGCCGGTTGCCGCGAATAATTACGCCCTCCACGCCATATGGCCGGCCGAGCATCCGCCGGGCAAGATTAACATGGCCCGTTGCGAGCAGATCACGAATACGCGACGAGCTAATCCGGTGTCCGCGAAGCCGAACTTCCGGCACTTCGTCCGCAAAAAACCCAAGATCGCTGCTTAACTTGCGAAGCAGCTCGATATTTCCGCCGCGGCCTTTGCCAAATGCGAATCCCTTGCCGAGATAAACTTCTTTCGTATGAAGCCTGTCATGCACGATCTCATACAAAAAATCTTCAGCCGGTTTCGCCGCAAACTCCGTATCGAAAGGAATGACGATCGCCTGCTCGATGCCGAGCACGTCAAAATTCGCCAACCTCTGGTCAAGAGTCTGCAAGAGCGGCGGTGCCGATTCTGGATGCAGAACAGCCCTCGGATGCGGATCGAACGTGATCGCCGTTGGCACCGCATTCACGGCCTTCGCCCGTTCAACAACCGTCTGCATTATCCGCTGATGCCCCAGATGCAGCCCGTCAAAAACCCCAAGCGTCAGCACCGTCGGCCTCAAAATACTCGCATTTTCCGCTCCGTGAAAAATTTTCATAGCAACAATGCGGAAGCCCGCACGTGAGTAAGGGCGTAATGCCCAACTTGAATGTTACGCCCTTGCTAACGCGCGGGCTTCTGCACTCAATCACCTAAATGCTTACTTGGGATAAGATAATTCTGCACATAATCGGCCACCGCCTCATCCAGAGGCGTAATTTCGGCAGCAAATCCCGCCGCACGTATCCGCGTCAGATCGGCCTGCGTTTGATATTGATAACGCTCGCGAAGGTGTTCCGGCATATCGACGAACTCGACATTTTTCGGCAAATCGAGTGCTTTGAAGATCGCGTCGGCAAGGGCGTTCCACGTGTTCATCCGGCCAGATCCGACATTGAAAAGTCCGCCGGTCCTGTTCTCCATAAAATGCAGCGTCATATCGACCGCGTCCTTCACATAAACAAAATCGCGCCCGAATTCACCGTCGGCATAGGCAGGATTCGCACTCTTAAAAAGCTGCAGTTTGCCGCTTGTATTTATTTGTTCGAACGCCTTGTTCACCAGCGAACGCATATCGCCCTTGTGATTCTCGTTCGGCCCGAAAACATTGAAATATTTCAGCCCGACTATGTATTCGAACATCCCATTTCGCGTCGCGTATTGATCGAACAGGTGTTTGGAGTAACCGTAAACATTCAGCGGCCGCAGCCCGTGCAGTTCGTCGGTTCTGTCGTTCATTCCGGTCGAGCCGTCACCATACGTTGCCGCCGACGATGCATAGATAAACCGGATATTGTGATCGACCGCCCATTCGGCAAGGTCCTTTGTGAACTGGAAATTGTTCCGGATCATGTAATCCGAATCGGTCTCGGTAGTCGAGGAACACGCCCCGAGATGAAATATCGTCCCGCCATCTGTGAAACTGCCAAGCTCTTCAATAAAATCGTCCGCGTCGATATAGTCAGCAAATTTCAGCGGCGCAAGATTCTTCCATTTGTCCGTGTCATCCAGCCGGTCAACGATCAGAATATCGTCATACCCAAGCTGATTAAGCCGCCAGACGACAGCACTGCCGATGAACCCGGCCCCGCCAGTGACTATTATTTTTTGTGTTAGACTCATGTAGTCAAAACCAATAGTTCTCCCGACAGATTTTCAGTGGGCGTTTTCATTCGAGTGAAAAACTTAAATTTCTGAATATTTTCACGATTGTAGCGCATAGGCGGCAGTCGGCGCTACACTCGTGCGAAGTCGCAAGGCCCATAGTCAAATGGTAAATGACACATCTGAGACTGCCTTAGAACTGAGCATTATTGTTCCTTGTTTTAACGAAGAAGCGACCTTGCCGTTGCTCGTCGCGCGAATGGAGCCCGTGGTTCGCGATGTATTTATGAGCAAGGCCGAACTTGTAGCGGTAGACGACGGCTCTACTGACAAAACATGGTCTGTTCTGCAGGCACTTTCAGATCGCTATTCGTTCCTGACAATTTACCGGCACGAGAAAAATCGTGGTTTGTCTGAAGCGTGGCAAACCGGCGCAAAGGCTGCTCGTGGCAATACCATCTGCACTCTGGATGCCGATCTTCAATACCGGCCGGAAGAGATTCAA
>JANNGV010000302.1:0-1767 GCA_031404055.1 Chloracidobacterium sp. | reverse complement strand
TTTTTATCTGAAGTTAAGGAGAATCTCCAACGTGTCCGTGCGCTATAACTCTTTACTAACGCTACTATTGTTGACTTTATCGTCGGTGTTCATTGCGCTGGGTCAGGAGCCGGTCAAGACGGATGAGAAGAAGGCCGAGGCAACGCCGACACCCTTGGTTTCCGCCAAAGATGCCTTGAAGAATCCGACAGCTGAGCAGATCGCCGAAACGTCGATATTTCTCTACGGTTTGGGCGGAGGCCGGGCGACGCTGAATCAGATTCGGAAGACGGCGATCGAGCGTGGAAAGATCAGCGTTGCCAGCGCCGATGGAAAAATGGAGCAGGCCACTTATCAGCGTTGGACGACACGCGGAGATACGATCGGCAAAGAGAAGATCCGGCTTGACCAGGAATTCCCGACCGCTCGTTACTCGTTGGTTTTCAATGACGAAAAAATCTTTGGCATTTTCAACAATTCGGTTTTCACACCGCGTGAAGATGCATCGAGAGCGTTTCAGAATCAGATCGTTTACGGCATCGAGACTCTGTTGCGCTACAAGGAAGGCGAATCGAAACTAGAGCTTGTCGGTAAAGATAAAATAGCGGGCGTGGACATGCACATCATTGACGTTATTGACAAACAGAATCGAAAAACGCGCTTCTATTTGAGTGCCAAAAGTTTTCGGGTGATGATGCTGACATATGAAGACGAAGGGATTAAGTATCGCCGCAAGTTTTATGATTACAATATTGCCCAAGGCACGCTCGTAGCGTATCGCAGCGTCCTGTATGCCGGCGACAAGATCGTCGAAGAGACGGACATCGGCACTGTCACCTACGGCCAGAAGATCGATGACGGCCTGTATTCCGCTAATTAAGTAAGTTTTTGCAACTTTATTTCCGTTCGTTGGTGCTTAGCTTTGCTTTCCCCTAATTTTGCAAAGGAGCACAACCAATGAACCGGCCATCACGTTATTTCTCGGTAACGATTTTTTTTACGATCTGCCTTTTTCTCGCGGGAGCATCACATGCCCAAAACGATGCCAAAGAGCAGAGCGGATCCAACTACGAAGCAGTCCTGCACGTTATTCTCGGATCGTCCGACGCTGATCAAAGCGGCGGATTGCCGAAAAGTCTTTCGGGCGTTTCAACCCAACTAAAATCCACTTTCACATTTTCGAATTACAAATTGGTCAATACCTATCTTGGGCGCATCGCGCATACCGGAAATCTGGAGTACAAAGGCATGGCCAATATTTACGGCCAGGAACAGGAAAGCGATACGCCTAGTTTTCTGGACTGGCGGCTGGCCGGCTTCAGGCGTATAAACGAAACACCGGGACGTGGCGTTTTTCAGGTCCAGTCATTCAGATTCGGCGCCCGGGTTCCGATAAAAACGGGAAGTTTCAAGGACGACGGCGGAAAAATGCAGTCGGTAATAAACTACGAATCTCTTGGGCTATCGCTGGACAAACTGAGCCTCGCCGAAAATTCTCCGACGTTGATCGGAACGCTTTCGCTGCCTAAGACGACCGGCACGGTCTTTCTGGTACTGACCGTAAAGTCACTGGAAAATTAGCTTCGCCGAAATATTTCGCAACCTTTAGGGCCGCCCGGCGTGATTCAAATCGTAGGGCGGCTTTTGTTTGGACAGAAAAATTGCTGTAAAAAAGTATGAGTGTATGGCTTTGGACAAAATCGAATCTCACGCTACGGGGGCATACGCAACAGCTGTGTCTAAAGAGATTCAATCCGACCATCAGCTCATCGAGGCGACAAAGAACGG
>JANNGV010000301.1:0-3845 GCA_031404055.1 Chloracidobacterium sp. | reverse complement strand
CTCCTGATGGACGGAACAAATACCTTGATTACTGGTTTGCCCGAACACCCGAAGAACGGTTGGGTGAGGCGATGCGGTTGAATATTGCCAAGTGGGGCGAAGAAGTGTTCAAAAAGGGAATGGACAAGTCACATTTCGAAGTTATCAACATGTCGAAGTATGGAAAACGTTAGGATAATCATTACGACGATTTTGCTTTTTGCGCTAGTTTTTGTAACGGGCTCGGCGCAAGTCTCGCCGCTTGATCCACAATACAGAGTCTCTACTCGAAAACCTCTGATCGGTTCGACGGTAAGCATGATCGTTGTTGGCGGTACGGTCGTTACGATGAACGCGAAGGGCGACGTCATTGAAGACGGCGCGGTCGCCATTGATGGAAACCAGATTGTTGCGGTTGGTAAGCGGACAGAGATAACCAAACAATTTCGAGCAAAGCGAGTAATAAATGCCACCGGCAAAGCCGTCATTCCTGGCCTGATCAATACGCACACGCATGTTCCGATGTCGCTTTTTCGGGGCATTGCGGACGATCTCGATCTACAGGAATGGCTGACGAGGTACATTTTCCCGGCTGAGGCAAAAAACGTTGACGAAGCCTTTGTCCGGGCGGGGACGCGGCTCGGTTTGGCGGAGATGATACGCGGCGGCACGACGACGTATTGCGACATGTATTATTTCGAGGACGCGATTGCCGACGAGACGAAAAAGGCGGGAATGCGCGGTGTGCTGGGCGAGACGATCATTGACTTTCCGGTGCCGGACAACAAGACATGGGAAGCGGGCCTTGCGTACGCTGAGCGATTTATCAAGAAGTGGCAGAACGACCCGCTTATTGTACCGGCGGTTGCTCCGCACGCACCGTACACCGTTTCGCGGGAACATTTGCTGCAGGCCCGCGATCTTTCTAACCGGCTAAAATCCCCGCTGCTAATTCATTTGGCAGAGGCGAATACCGAAACTGAATTCATTCAACAAAAACATCAGGGGATGCGGCCGGTGGAGTTTGTCGAAAAGATAGGCTTCTTTAATAACCGCACGATTGCCGCGCATGTTATTCAGGCAAATGACGCGGAACTCGACCTTCTCAAAAAGCACGATGTCGGCATCGCCCACAACCCGCAATCGAATATGAAACTGGCTGCGGGGACGGCACCGGTTCCGTCGATGCTGCGTAAAGGGATTCGCGTCGGATTAGGGACCGACGGGGCCGCGTCGAACAACGATCTGAGCATGTGGGAAGAGATGGACACGGCCGCAAAGCTGCACAAGCTCGTCTCCGGCGATCCGAAAACTCTGTCGGCCGAACAGGCTTTCGCGATGGCGACAATCGGCGGTGCCCACGCTCTTCACATGGAGAAATCGATCGGCTCGATCGAAACGGGGAAGCTGGCTGATATCGCCATTGTCGGCCTCGACAGCCTGCACCAGACCCCGCTTTACAACATTTACTCTCATCTCGTATATGCCACAAAAGCCGAAGATGTTGCCACCGTCATCATCCATGGGCGTGCGGTGATGCTTGACCGCAGGTTGCTCACACTGAACGAAAATGCTATAAAAAGAGACGCAAACGCTTACCGTAAAAAAATCATCAATAGTTTGTCTAAGTAAATTTCACGGAACAATGGGTCGTGTCGAAATATGATTTTTTGAACGAATAGACGTTTATTAGATATGGCAGGTCGTTAAAAGTGAGCCTTCAATTCATGTAGTTCGCTTGGCCTTTACGGAAAAATTCAACTCATTGGGAGGAGAAGAAAATGCCGCTAAATGTCAGAAGGTTATACACTTCGGTTTTACTGATTTTATCTGGCCTAATTGCGTTTACAAACGCTCAAACAGTTTCTCAAACGCCGTCTCCGGCAGCTCAAACACCCGCACCGCAGCCAGTCAACACCGTCAAAGCTCCGACTTCGGCCGAGATTATGCGTGACCGCATTTCGAAGGCAAAGGCCTATATTGCCGTCCGCAATTACAACGCCGCATTTTACGAACTTGAGAATATCCGCCGCGAAACGAGCGATGTTTCCGTTCAAGGCGTGACCAACGTTCTGCTGATGAACAGCTATCTGGAACAGGGCGATTACAAAAAGGCTCAGGAATTTTTAGCCGAATCGTTTGCTGCCCAGAAAGCGAACAAACTCAATTCTTCGGATTATTACAACGCCGTCGCCGGCCAGGTTATAAAGAGCGCCCGCACCAAGGTTGAACGTTACCGTGCCTTGGGCCTTATGGTTGCCGACCGCAACTTGCCGCTTGAGGCCGTGAACGATGTCGAACGAATGCGTGAAACGCTTGAGGTCGTCATTACGCAAACAAAGGACATCGGCAAAGATAAGGCTAAATCCAACACAGCGATGGCATTGCTGGAAGAAGCGACCAATTCACGCGGTGCTCTTGCCAGAGACGATTACGACGCCCGGCGATGGAAGGACGAGGTTGCCGATTCGCGTGAGCAGCTTGCAAATTCGCGGTCTGTGATCACAAACGCGGTTGACGGCACGACGAGCCCGAATGCTGTTCCGCCAACGACGGTTGCGGCAAATCTTTCACCAGTGCCGGACGACGCCCCGGCTGTAAAACCGCCCGCAGCCGACACATTGAACAAACCTTCAGACACACTTCTCGCGACAAACGAAAAACCCGTCGTTGAAGAACCGAAAAAGGTAGATCAACCGCTCAAAACGCAGATTATTCCAAGCGCTCCGAAACAAACTTCCGAGCCGCCAAAGCAGACCGTTCCGCCTTCAACCGAAACCGCCAACACCGAAGGCCCGCTCGAAGTCGGCTCGTTAATCGGATACGCGACCAAACAGTCCGCCCCGGTTTATCCGGCCGCCGCAAGAAGCATGCGTACTTCCGGTGTCGTAAAAGTTGAGGTAACCGTTAACGAATCCGGCGACGTGTCAGAGGTGCAAAAGACGAGCGGCCCGCCACTTCTGCAAACAGCCGCTAAGGACGCCGTCCGCAAATGGAAATTCAAACCCTTCGTCCGCGACGGCCAGCCCGTCAGGGCGACGGGATTCGTGAACTTCAATTTTTCACTTTAAGATTTTTTGCCCGCGAATTACGCGAAAGGACGCGAATAAGAAGGAATTAAATCTTTTCCTATCTTATTCGCGCTTATTTGCGTTATTCGCGGGCAAATTCAGGTGCTCCGTCGTACCGTTGAACGAATATGTTTTTAAGACTCGCATCCTTAATGTTTCTGATGTCGATTGCCGTGTTTTCGCAAACGCCGCCGATCGAGCTGGGCGTTTCGCAGGAATTGGCGAAATGGCGAGCGGCGCGTTACAGCGATGTGCGCTATAGCTTAAACCTGACGCTAGAAAAGATGTCGCCGGTGCTGAAGGGGACGATGGAGATTCGCGTTCGCGTGAATGGAGGAGAAGGGGAGAAGAGGAGTGGAGGAGCACACGCGGAAACACGACCGGTAGCGAGTGTGCCTCCTATTATTTTTGACTGGCGGAAGATCAAAGGATTTGAGAAAAGCTCGGACATCAGCAATGTGTCAATCAATGGTAAGTTGGCAGTGTCGGTATGGTGCAAATTAACGATAATAGTTGGACCGAGCGGCGGAACAACGAAAAGGTCTCCTCTTTGTGAACCTGATTCCGACGAGGCACTGTCATATTCCGAAGATGACGATCATATTATCTTTGATGACGGCGTTGTTCTTGGCGAGAACGTCATCAAGCTCGATTTCACGTCGCCGATATTGACCAGCGGGTCGGCGATCACGCGGTATGTTGATAAAGAGGACGGCGCGGAATATATCTATTCGCTCTTTGTCCCGTCCGACGCGAGCACAGCGTTCCCGGTGTTTGACCAGCCGGATTTGAAGG
>JANNGV010000300.1:0-5085 GCA_031404055.1 Chloracidobacterium sp. | reverse complement strand
CGAGCTCCTTCAGCGTGGCCGTCGCTAGATCGATCTCGATGATGTCTTTGCTCACCCATTTGGCGGCGTACTGGTCGAAAGGAATCTTTTGCTAACAGTTAATAGTTCTTAGTTAGTAGTTTATAGTTCGAGATCGGGAGGCGCTATTTCCGATATGACTTTCCTCTTTTAATGCATATCCCGAGTAAAACTAAAGTCACGATGCTACACAACCACGCGAACCAATCCCCATATTTCACATAAAACGTCTGCGAGCCGTCGCTTTTTGATATGGTCCAGACTCGTGTGTCTTCTTGATACGCCGCGGTTGGGTCCAGGACGGCGCCTTTTTCGGTGATGTAGGCGGTTATTCCGACATTTGTGACGCGCATGACCGGGCGGTTTGTTTCGACGGCGCGGAAGACGGCGTTGGCGAGGTGCTGGCGGAGAACCGGCGTCGGGCCGAGGTAGCCGTCGTTGGTCATTTCGATGATCACGTCCGCACCGTTTCGGACGTATTCGCGGGAGAGCTGTCCGAAATGCGATTCGAAACAGATCATCACGCCCGCTTTCGCATCACCCAATGGAAAAAGGTCGTACTCGCTTCCATAAGAAAAACTTCCAACAAGGGCAGGCACAATGCCCTGTAGCGGAGCGGGCACGGATTCACCAAAAGGCACTAAGTAAATTTTATCATACTGTGCGATCTCGTTACCTTCCGGCCCTACCATCACCGCCGAATTAAAATACTTCCCGTTCCGCACGTCCGGCTCGGCTGAGTTGAATAGCACCGAAACGTTGTTCTTTGCCGAGAAAGAGTTGATGAACTCCTTTGTTTCCGGATCGTCCTCGTACATGAAATTCATTGGCGATTCGGGGAAGATGACGACCACCGATTGCGGAGTGCGGATTGCGGACTGCGGATTTGCTTTTACCGAAGCCAGCGCGGTTTCCGCAAGTCGAACATGGTGGCGCCTGTATTCGTTCCATTTTGCCTCCGTCAATCCAGCCATCGGGACATTGGGTTGGATGGCAACCACGCTGGCGGTCGGAATTTGTTGTACCGAGGAGAGAGTTTTTCCCCACGTACCTAAGAGGTAGGAGGTAAACAACAACGTAATTAAAGCAATAACAGCCAATACCAGAAAATAGCCAATAACGTGGGGCTCAGACGTTCGACCCAGATTTCGATTCGTCATGGGGTACGATTTTGAAACCAGAGCACCAAATGCATCCGCAAGGCTTTCATTTCTTCGCAGGTCCGTCCATTTGTACGAAAGTACAAGAACAAATGTGCAGGGCACAAGAACCATAAAACTTATGAGGAGTGGTCCGCCGTAGGCTGCAGGTTCCAAGCTTCGCTCACTAAACGCTTGCGAATACCCAATCGCATTCCAATTGTTCCCGGTAAGCCAGTATCTTAAAAACTCGGTGAAAACCCAAACGAACGGTGCGGCGAGCATCGCAATGCTTCCGAATCGTTTCAGCAGGACGGCTATCACACTCGCGAATATCCCCGGAAAGATTCCGACAATTGCCGTAACACCTAACATGAGAAAGTACGCCAACGCAGTCGGGAACCCGGCATAAGTGATCGGAGCATAGGTGAGCCACCAGCATGTTCCGAAAAAGAAAACCGTTCCGAAGATCCAGCCGAGCACAAATGACCTAACCGCCGATTCCTTTTCCCGCTCCACCGCCCACAGCAGCGGTACGAGGGCGAACCAGGCCAGAAACCAGAATTCGAAATCTGGAAACGCGCCGATCAGCAGTATCGCCGACGCCAAAGCGGCCAATATGTTTTTCCAATCAGGCAATACTGACCGCACGCGAGAGAGCTTCATTGCCACAGTTTATCAAAACAGAGGCCGCAACAGTCAGTCTGAAACAATTTCTTCCAGGATGATCGGTCAACCATTTAACCCGCACAAATTTTGTCATTGAAGAAATGACGAATTTTGTCATCTTTTACGAATTCTCGAATTTCATTCGTCAAAATGAATGTTATGGGCAGGGCCGCTGGTTAGACGCCTTCAAAATGATCGAAAACCAATCTAAACGTAATAAAGCCCAATATTCAGTGATTTAAAAGTGATAGAGCCCGGTCGCTATCGACCGGGCTCAAAAAGGGAAGGACAACTGTAGGAACGCTCGGAAGGTGATCAAGCACAGTGGCAAACCGCGCTCTGAGAAGTGGTGGCGGCGGGGTCTTGATTAACTTCATCAAGCTAGCCGCTCTCCCTATTGCACGTTCCGTGCCAAAGCGTTCGGAACAGTCTGGAATCGTGAGTCGTGAGCCGTGAGTCGGATGTAAACCAATGAATCATATGTACTTACCAAGATTGAGCATCTCGATTGCCTTTACTGCTCCCGACTCCAGACGCCCGACTCTCGACTCCCGAAGTTACACTATTTGGAACATCGGTCAGCCTGCCGCTTCAAAGCAAGGGCGTCCTGGTTCTCGGCATTGATCTCCATCGCCGACGCCGAGTAGTTTTTCACCTGCAAACAATCGCCTTTTTCCAAATAGATCTTCCCCAGCGAAACGTGAGCGTCGATCTGCCGGTTGTCCCAAAAAATAGCGGTCTTGAAGGAGCTCACTGCCTGATCCAGATCACCACGCCTCAGGTGTATTTTGCCGAGTATCAGATAGCTCTCCGCGCTCATCGGCTCACTCGCAAGCACACGCCTCAACGTTACCATTGCTTCATCGTCGTTGCCGTTTTTGAATTTCGTCCTAGCGTCTACGAGCAGATTCTCGGTTTCACTTACAGCGGCGGCGGTTGTCGTCATTGATTTCCGGCTCAGCACCACGCTCAAAAAATCACGCCGCTGCGGCTGTTCGACACGCATTACGACATCGGGGAAAGATTTCGACTTTACCCATTCCTTTTCAAGATTCGCGTACCGGTTGCCCGCGGTCAGAAAAGTGCGGGCCTGATTATCGACTGCGGCAGCCGTCGCGTCGTTTTGACCCGAAAGAGCTTTTGAAAGGACATAGTATGTATCACCGTCCTGCGGTTTGACGGCAATAATCGCACGAAGCTGTTCGGCTGATTCGGGAAGCTTTCCGGCAAGAAAAAGAGCCAGGCCGTAGTTAAAGCGGACGTTAGTATCCTCCGGTGCCGATTCGCTCGCCTTTTTCAGAAGATCAAGGCCTTCGTTCAGCAATGCCGCGGATTTAGCTTCGTTCTTTTTCTCGGCCCGTGATGCCTGAACGGCGATCGAACCCAGCGAGTTGTAAACGCTTGTCAGCTTCAGGTCCTCGGCTAACGGCCGCAGCACGGATAGTGCCTGTTCGTAATTATTCTGCTGCCACTGGATAAGGCCTATATAAAATGACGATTCGGCAAAGCTCTCGTCATTACACTGCGAGATCTTGTTCTCGTTACGTGCGGCGGTTTTACAAGTTTGATATCCGGCCACGACGCGTTCGAAAGACTCGATAGAATCAGGGAATTTTCGTTGATTGAGATAAAGATGGCCAAGTTCAAGTGCCGCGTCTGCAAAGGTTCCCTCAGGCGTTACCTCTGTATAAAGACGCATCGCGTTCTTGAAATAATTCTCACGAGCTGCGAGTGCCGGCGTCAGCAATCCTTTTATATAGGCTTCAAAAGCTCGTCCTGGCACCTTATTGGCCGATTCGATAAGCTGATTTTGCGAAAACGGCAAAGCCTTATCGCGCTGATAAAGGATTTGGTAGGCGATCTGTCCCTGCATCGTTTGCAAGTTGCCTAGGGCGTCATTCAAATTGATGTCGCGGGTGATACGGCGGCCATCGGGCAGCTCTTCGTTCAGGAATCTGCCTTCGTTAACGCGGATTATCTTCGCGATCACGTTCAGGGTTGCGGCGGTATCGCCCTGGGCCGGGACGATATTATATTTGCCTGCAACCAGGAGCGTCGCGTTGCTCTCGCGAGCAAGCTTCAATGAGGTCGCGAGGCTCGGAAGGTTTGTAAGGGGAATGCGAAGCCGCTGCTGGATAAGCTTGCGCTCCCCATTTGAGACCACATTTATGCTCGGCAGCTTCAAAAGCTCGGAGAGCGAAAGTGCAAAACTCTCGCCAACCCAATTAAACTCGGGCTTATCGGATATATTCTCAAACGGCAATATCATCACCGTATCGGCATTGCTCTGAGCGTAGGCCGACAAAGCCAGCGAAAATAAAAAGAGCAGCGTAAATAAGAAGTTTTTCAGCATTATTCCCCTATAAAACAAAAAATTCGCTTGATAAGCAAGCGAATCGACCCAAGCGGTTTGATGCAGAAACCTAGATAAAAGATGGTAACCGGTACGGGATTTGAACCCGTGTTGCCGCCGTGAAAGGGCGGTGTCCTAACCCCTAGACGAACCGGTCAGAAAAGAGCAAAAGCTTTCAATAGAACTCTTTCGTCTGCAAGAAACGAACGATTAGAATACCGTTTAGGCTTTTTCCTTGTCAAACGCGGATGTTTGTTGATGAACGCCAGCTTGGTTGTAAATTACGAAATCGTCTCACTTAATGTTTTGCTGAATGTAAAAAGTAAGACGGCTTAAATATCTCAATTACAAGCAGTTACAGCCACCAATCGTCTCACTTCGCGGACACGCTTACTCCTTAAGTGAGACGATGGCGATTCCAAAAATCGTTCCACCTTTCATCAAAAGTGGAACGGCTTAAATATTGCAGTTAAACCGGTTACAGCGAAAACTCGTTCCACTTGCACGAACCCTTCCTTAAGTGGAACGATTCTTAGACGCGTGTGTCGTCCTAGAAAAAGTTTACACATTTTAGTGGTAATCCTGTTATTGGTTCCAAAAATGATCTTTAAGGACGCAAGGAAGGCATCTTATAACTAGTCGTCCAAAGTTCTCGAATTATCAAAGACCTGAATTGCCCGCGACATGCGTGGCTGAGATACTGTCGCATAGATGCAACGTCATGTCAAGAGTTTGGGTTGCCGTAACTCCCCCATTATAATGCAACTCACTACCGCGGGCCGATAGCAATTCTGCCGCAGTTCGGTGGCGGACGCGGAATCGCTAACGATTCTCAGACAACACCTGTATTGATACTGACCAGGATTTAAATGTTCCTTCTCACAAAACCCAACGAAGCCTTCATCC
>JANNGV010000299.1:0-3254 GCA_031404055.1 Chloracidobacterium sp. | reverse complement strand
GGGTTCCGGTCAAGCAGCCACATAAAGATCGTTCTCGAGACAAACACGGCCGAGAAAAGGTTTATAAGCAAACCGAGTATGAGTGTTACCGCAAAACCGCGGATCGGCCCTGAACCATAAAGGTAAAGGATGATCGCCGATATGATGGTCGTGACGTGTGTGTCGATGATCGTTATAAAAGCACGGTCGAAACCTTGTGAAACGGCATCGGCGACCGGCTTGCCAGCCCGCAATTCCTCGCGCATTCGCTCAAAAATGAGCACGTTCGAGTCAACCGCCATGCCGATACCGAGAATTAAACCGGCAATGCCGGGCAGCGTTAAAGTGGAGTCAACCATGATCAGCGCCGCCAATGTCAGCATTAGATTTAGTACGAGTGCAATTACGGCGTTTATGCCGGAACCGCGGTAATAAACGAGCATGAACAGGACTATAAAGATAAGGCCCGCCACCGATGCCGTGACGCCCGAACGGATCGAATCAGCGCCGAGGCTCGGCCCGACCGTTCTTTCTTCCTGATACTCAATTTTCGCGGGCAATGCACCCGAGCGTAATGTCAAAGCAAGATCGTCAGCACTTGTTTTGGAGAATTTACCGGAAATTTCGCCCTGATCGTCGATCCGCGATTTGATGTATGCAGCCGATTTAACTTCGCCGTTCAAAACAACTCCCATGTAGTTGTTTATATTCTTGCTTGTCCAATCGCCAAACTTGGTTGCACCGCCCGGCTTTAGCGAGAAAGAGATTTGATAATCGCTGTCATTACCCGTTCGTGATACCGCGTTTGCATCACGCAATTCGCTGCCATCGACAACCGCCGGATATTCGACAACTACGTATTGTTTAGGCTTATCGGGTGCCGGAGTCGCGGACGGAGACGGTGCCTCGTCGCGATCGGAGTAGACCATGATCTTTCGATTTGGCGGAACCGTTCCGCCCATGGATTGCCTGGCCGCTTCTTCCGTCGGGTACGTTTGAACGGGAGACGGATTCGGCGGTCCGACGATCTTCATCAGCTCCAAATTCGAGTCGGCTCCGATAAGGTTCTTGACGCGTTCCGGGTCGTCAACGCCCGGCATCTGCAAAAGGATCTGTCCCGAAGATTCGGCACCGTGTCGCTGCAGCGTCGGTTCTTTAACACCGAAGGCGTTAATTCGGCTTTCGATGATTCTGAGAGCTTGTTCAACGGCCTGATTTTTAAGAACTGTCTGAATGTTCGACGGAATACTCCACGTGATGGTGTTTCCGCTTGTCGATTCCGACCAGTTTACGAAGTCAACCTTCTTTCTGACTTCCTCGATGACCGTCGGAGCCTGTGCCGCGTCCGATACATCGATACCGATTGAATAAGTTCCATTCTCGGCAACCACTTTGTTTCCGGTAACGGGCAATTTCGCGTCCTGAGCCGCCGTCAACGCTGCCTGAGCGTTATTTTCGGTCAAAGTTTTCAGGTAATCGTCGGTCTTGACACGCATCACAAGGTGCGAGCCGCCCTTAAGGTCGAGCCCGAGGTTGATATTTTCGGCAAGATTATTCTTGATGCCCTGCCACGTAAAATCACCCTTATTGGGCGACCTGCGCGGGCCGATTACAAGATAAATGCCCACCAGAGTGACCACCAAAATTACCACTGCCCTGATCAACAAACTGTTGTTTTTCATAAAACTGTCAATTGGGAATCGTGAATCGTAGATCGTGAATCGTAAATCGTGAATCGGGCTCTAATTAATGAAGTCCCATTCACCGTTCACCGTTCACCGTTCACCATTTTCCGTTCACCATTCACCTTAAAAAACTATTCCGCTTTTTTCCCAACCACGGCACTTTTGCCAACTTCCAGAAACGATTTTTCGCCGCTCAGGATAATAAAACTTGTCTCTCTGACTTCCTTTATCTTGCCGATAATGCCGCCGTTTGTGACAACTTCGTCATTGATCTTGAGTTGTGTGATCAAGTCCTGAAGCTGCTGCTTCTGCTTCTTCTGGGGCAAGATGACGAGAAAGTAGAAAATTCCAAAAATAAATACGAACGGCAGAAACGGCAGAAGCGTTCCGATTAGGCCACCACCACCAGCATCCTGAAAAAATAGCATTGAGATAAACATCCTTTTCGTGCGGAAAACAAAACTCAATAATATACGCTCAAACGGAGTATATCAAACGCTTAAGTCCTCATTCTCCCTTAATTTGCTTAGAAATTCGCTTCGGAATCGAGCAAAGCGGCCGGATTTGATAGATTGCCTAACTCGATGCATTGTGTCAAGGAAGAAGGCGAGGTTGTGATGTGAGATCATGATCGCCGCGTTCATTTCGCCCGCCTGGTAAAGATGCCGAAGGTATCCCCGCGAGTATCTTTTGCATACCGAACACATGCAGTCCGCGTCTATCGGCTCGCCGTCCGTCGCGAATTTCGCATTGCGAATGTTGATCTTTCCGCGAGATGTAAATGCCCCGCCGGTTCGTCCGTTCCGGGTGGGCATCACGCAATCGAACATATCGACACCGCGGCTGACGGCTTCGATCAGGTCTTCGGGTGTTCCAACGCCCATCAGATATCTAGGGCTGTCCACCGGCATCTTTGGTGCGAGAAACTCCAGCACATCGTACATGACCGATTTTTCTTCGCCAACGCTTAGGCCCCCGATTGCGTAGCCGTCGAAGCCGATCTCACCCGTCCGCTCCAAACTTTCTTGTCTAAGATCCAAATGCCCGGCTCCCTGCACAATTCCGAATAATGCCTGATGCCCGCTCAACCCGCCGCTACCTTCTTCTGAACGCGATAACGACAAAAAGCCCGAATCGGCGCCATCTTCCTGTAAATTATTGAAACGGTCTTTGGACCGCCGCGCCCATCGCGCTGTTAGCTCTAAACTAGAGCGTGTCGCATCAGTTCCGGCATCGCCGGGCGTGCATTCGTCAAAGACCATGACGATATCCGAACCAAGTGCGGCCTGCACTTCCATCGAAACTTCAGGTGACAGAAAACGCTTGCTTCCGTCAATGTGTGAGCGGAACTCGACGCCTTCCTCGGTAAGTTTGCGAAGATCGGTCAGCGAAAATACCTGGAATCCGCCGGAGTCAGTGAGAAGTGATCGATTCCATGTCGAGAATTTATGAAGGCCGCCCAACCCGCGGATGACATCAGGTCCGGGACGAAGAAATAGATGATATGTATTAGCCAAAACGATCCGTGCGTCCATCTCGGCTTCCAGCCATTCGAACCTGACGCCTTTTAACGCACCCTGGGTTCCAACC
>JANNGV010000298.1:0-1707 GCA_031404055.1 Chloracidobacterium sp. | reverse complement strand
CCTGATCGAGCCCGGCAGCGGCACACGCGCCATTGGCGAGCGGTTGATCCAGGCAGGGGTGGTCCGGAACGACGCCACGTTTCGCTGAAGGCATGGGTTGGTTACATGACGAGCCGGTCAGGAGATGACCATCTTTGGACGGGTGATTTTCATTTTGGCGATTGGCTCGCTTTTGCAACCACAAATTCCGACTATCCCGGAGCCGCCGCACGAACCGGCTCCCGGACACGCAAGCCGCTCTACTTCCGACAGTTCCTTTTCGTCGATCTTCCCGGCCGTAAATTCGCCGACCGCCTCAAACGCCGAAACGATTGTCAGGTCGCGGCCTTGATAATGCCCTGCCTTAATCGTCCCGCCGTAAACAAAAATAGACGGGATATCGAGCCGCGCAATGGCGATCATCGCGCCCGGCATATTCTTGTCGCATCCGCCGATGGCGATCAGCCCGTCCATCTGCTGTCCCTGGCAAACGGTCTCGATCGAATCCGCGATCACCTCACGCGAGATCAGCGAATATTTCATCCCCGGCGTTCCCATCGAGATTCCGTCGCTGATCGTGATCGTGCCGAAAACCTGCGGCATCACACCTTCGCCCTTCGCCGTTTCGATAACGGCATCCGCAAGCTTGCCGAGGCTCAGGTTGCACGGCGTGATTGTGCTGTAACCATTCGCAACCCCAATGATCGGCTTCTCAAAATCGCCGTCGCCAAACCCGACCGCCCGCAGCATCGCCCGGTTAGGCGAGCGTTGAACGCCGGCTGTAATCACCTTGCTTCTGTAGTTATTTCCCATTTGGATTGGGCCTTTTCTTCGTTCCTCTTATTCGGTTTTCGTTCTTCTTGATCCGTGGTTAATCTTACCTCGCGGCTTTGCGGCAACCGGCTCCTAACTCTCCCGTAACAAAGCGACCCGCTTCTCATACGCCTCCCGCACAATCGCTATATCCTCCAAAAACTTGCCCAATTCTTCCATCCGCAAAGCCTGCGGACCATCTACCAACGCAATCGACGGATCGGGATGAAAATCAACTAATATCATATTCGCCCCGGCGATCACGCCCTGGGCCGTGACATGCATGATGTCCAAAATATTATCCGAGCTTCGAAAACGCCCGCCGACCGAGTGCGACGGATCGATGCACACCGGCATCCGCGTCAGCCGTTTGACGACGGGAACGTGTGCAAAATCGACCATATTACGATGCGGATCACCGATATTCGTCTTCATTCCGCGCAGCCCGAAAACGACCTTCTGATTCCCTTCGCTGGCCAGATATTCCGCCGCGTGCAGCGACTCGTCCAACGAAATACCGAACCCGCGTTTGAGCAAAACCGGAAACTCCTGCTGCCGCCCGACGCTTTTCAGCAGCTCGAAATTCTGCGTGTTCCGCGTCCCGATCTGCAGCATCACGCCGGTCGGCCTTCCCGTTTGCTCTAACGCCTCGTTTATCTCGTCCACGTGCGATTCGTGCGTTACCTCCATCGCGATGACCTTTATGCCGTATTTGCCCGCGAGCTCGAAAACGAACGGCAGGCAATTCTTCCCGTGCCCTTGGAAAGAATATGCGCTCGTCCGCGGTTTATAGGCTCCCATGCGCGTACAAACCTGCCCGTTCTCCTGCAGCGCCTTCATCATTTTCTCAACGCTGGGTGGCGAGTCGACCGCGCACAGCCCGGCAAAAACATTCAGATTGTCCTGGCTAAACTC
>JANNGV010000297.1:0-3357 GCA_031404055.1 Chloracidobacterium sp. | reverse complement strand
CTGGCCGGCGGCGCCATCCGTGGCGTGGCCCTGGGCGTGGGTGTCACGGCGCTGGTGTCGCCATTCGGCATTGAATCTTTCATTTTTGTCCAGTCTTTCAGGGACTTCTCCATCTTTCGCTGCAATTCTTGCATCGCTTTGATCTTGCGATCATTCTCCTCAATGCGGCGGACAATAATTTCCCTCACCATCGGACACGGTGAATTCCCGTGCTTTGCCTCTTTCAAAATGTCAGCGATTTCCGAAAGCGAAAACCCGAGATTCCCGGCAGCTTTGATAAAACGCACCCGAACGGCGTCGGAAGGCTGGTAGAGCTTGTAGTTGTTTTGCGTGTTGCGCGAAGGCTTCAGCAGGCCGATGCGAGTGTAGTGCCTAACGGTGTAAAGGGATACGTCTGATTGCCTGGCGAGCACAGTTGCGGTCATCATATTTTCAATCTTCGTAGTTACTTAGTCTTTCTACATTATATACAACCTGTCAGTAAGTGTCAGCTCAAGAGACTGTATCTAGATCGTCAACAGATGCGATTAAATGACTGGCGAGGCTAGTTTTACAACGTTGCACGGTCTTCATCGGTCGGGTCGCCCATTCGTCATTATCGGATGCTACTAAGTTTAGTCCGCAAATTGTTCTCTTATTACTTCAACTGAACAATCCACGCGCGACGCTACTGCTAAAGCAACACAACCGATCGAGTAGAATTCCTGTTGAAGTAGCCGAGAATGTGCACCGATAAAGATCGAATCCGCATCCCATTCCTGGGCTTCACGGCTCAATATGATGCGGGGATTTCCCGAATAAATGTTTAGCGTCGCCGAAAAACCATTATCGAGTAATATTTGTAAAGCATCGGCTGCGAGAGCTTTCACCCATTTTTCTTCACCTGCCATTCTTCCCTCAGACATTCCCGGCATTGGCTGAAAAACCCGTCCTGGCTCTAAAAGAGTAAAGGGGTAGGTAATGGTTGAGAGACGAACTTCGGGTTTTGTCTTCCACGGCCGTAGAGCAACGGCCCTGACAGCTGCCATGGATCCAGACGAGGCATCAAAACCGATCATAATCTTTGATCGCGGTAAAGAGGCATCTGGCTTGAGGCGTGAAATTCGCACCGAACATTTGGCTGAGGCTAAAATCTTATGGGAAATGCTTCCTAATCCGGTTCCTCGGTCCGATGAAAGCCCTTGAGGGCCGACAATAATAAGGTCGGGCCTAAATTCAGACGCTCTAGACAAAATCTCCGTTGCGGGCGAACCGCTTACGACTTCAGTATCTATTTGCCAATGGGGGAAATATCTAAGTAATTCTTCACGAGCTGCGGATACGATTACCTTTGTTTCTGTTAAGTCTCTGTTCGTCTGCTCACGATGTTTTTCGCAATACTCAGAAACGTCAGGATCAATGATGACTTCGGTATCGTCATACCTTACAGGGAGCCAAATCTCAGAAACTGAAATTATGATGACCTCGGCCTTTTGCGGCAAGCCGCTATGCCGTAACTCAATCAAGCCCGCGCGCGAGTATCCCGAGCCATCATAGGCGATCAGAATTTTTTTAATTTTATGGGCATTTCTTACCACTAATATCAATCAGTCTAAACGGGTCCGCAAAAGCAAGTCTTCCGAAACCATGTCAAAGGTCGCCAGGTTTGCGGCGAGCAAAAAGTTTTGTTATCTCGACGATAACTATGGGTGAAATCACCGAAAGCATAATAACCGCCAAATCAGCATTTGTCGGTGGAACGGTATCAAGTACGCGGGCCAGCGGCGGAAAATATATGGCGATTAACTGTAATCCTATAACGATTGCCGAAGCGAGGAAGATATATGGATTTCGAAAAAATCCCTTAAACGTTGAACGGGTTCGTGAGCGGAAATTGTAAAGATGTCCGAGCTGCGCTCCAACGACGCACAAAAGAGTAAGTGTGCGTGCGTGAGATCCCTCGCCATACGTCTGCAACGACCAGAAATAAGCGGCAAGTATAATAATAATCACGAGCATTGCTCCCTGCCAGGAAATCAAGAATAAAAAAGGCGTCGACAAAAGACTTTCCCTAGACGACGACGGGCGGCTCATCATCGTGTCAGGGGCAGGCGGCTCGATGGCAAGCGCCAGCGCCGGAAAAACATCGGTGACAAGATTTATCCAGAGGATCTGCAAAGGAAGCAGCGGTAGTGGAAACCCGGCGGCGATCGGAATGAAAATGACGATAATTTCGCCCAAATTACTCGTAAACATTAAATGGACGAATTTAGTAATATTGGCATAGATAGAGCGCCCGCCTTCTATCGCTTTGACGATTGTTGAAAAATTATCATCCGTCAGGACAATATCAGCGGCTTCTTTTGCCACTTCTGTTCCGCGCAATCCCATTGCAATCCCGATGTCGGCGCGTTTTAATGCGGGTGCGTCATTTACTCCGTCGCCCGTCACTGCGACAATTTCACCGGCTTTCTGTAAAGCTTCGACTATACGGAGCTTGTCTTCGGGCGTAACGCGGGCAAAAACATGGGCTTCACGAGCCATCTGGCCAATTTTTTCGCTATCAGAATCTGCTAGATCGTCTGAATGCAGTGCAAAAATATCCGAGACTTCACTTAAACGAAGCTCTTGAGCAATGGCGCGGGCCGTATTTATCTGGTCACCGGTCAGCATCACAACCCGAATTCCGGCTTGCTGGGCTTCGCGGACCGCTTCGACAACGCCTTCGCGCAGCGGGTCGATCATTCCGGAAAAACCTAAAAAAGTATAGCCCTTGCTAGTTTCGTCATTCTTTTTCGCTTCGTCATTTGAATTAAAATCGACCTCGCCGTTCAAAGGTTTTTCGGCAAAAGCGAGAACGCGCAAGGCGCGGCTCGCCATCGCATCGTTAACTTTTATGAAATCGCGGCGTGTTTCGTCATCGAGGATGTTAATTTTCCCGTCTCCTGCAGCATAGTTGATGCATGCTTCGAGCAACACGCCAGGAGCTCCTTTCATCGCCGCAAACTGTTTTCCATCTTTCCCTTCGGAGACGGTTATCATTCTTTTCGTGGTTGCGTCGAACGGATGCTCGAACAGATTTTTATAATGTGTTCGTTCTGTTTGAACGTTTAATCCGAACCCATCCGCAGCGACGAGCAGGGCAGTTTCGGTGGGGTCACCGATCGTTTGTTTTTCGCCGGCGCTGCTTGGGTCAAACGAAGCATCGTTACACAAGATGCTGACGAGCAAAAGCCGTTGAAGATCTTCATTCCGCAAAGTTGTTTCGGAGTCGGCAGAAACCTGAATAACCTTTCGGTTTGCCATCTGGTATTCCTGCACGGTCATCCGGTTTTCTTTTTCAAAGCCGATATTTTTCACATAGTCGGCAAGGAAGAT
>JANNGV010000296.1:0-2854 GCA_031404055.1 Chloracidobacterium sp. | reverse complement strand
CCCATTTGGCTCGTCAAGACCCGCATGCAGCTACAACTACGGCGCGCACAGCAGAGTCACTCTACCATTCCACCCTATCGCAATATGTTCGATGCCTTTTCTACCATTGTGCGCGAAGAAGGTGGCTGGAAAGCCTTGTATAAGGGCGCGGGTCCGGCGTTGCTCTTGACGTCCCACGGGGGCGTGCAGTTTGTCGTGTACGAATACCTACGGAAGCATCCCTCCTGGTTTCAATGGTCTTCTCATGGTACCAGTGACGATGTGTCCGCTTCCACCAAAACAGTTTGGTTGCGACTGGAGCAGTCGGCGGGATATCTCACCATGGGTGCATTGGCGAAAATGTAAGCGTACTCTTTGCGCACCATCTCCATGATACTCGCCACGCCATGTCCTTCCTCACCAATAATTCTCGCGAATGCGCCGTGAAACTCAACCTCACCAGACGCATTTGAACGGTTGCCAAGTTTGTCCTTAAGCCTCTGAAAATAAAGCGCATTGTTTGATCCATCCGGCCTAAAACGCGGCATCACAAAGCACGACAAGCCCCTTTTGGTTTGCGCCAGGACGAGAAATGCGTCTGACATCGGAGCGGAGCAGAACCATTTTCTTCCCGTTATTCGGTATTCGCCTGATCCATTTAGCTTTTCGGCAAAAGTGAGGTTAGAGCGTACGTCAGAGCCGCCCTGCGGTTCGGTCATCGCCATTCCGAAGGTTACCCCGCGTTTCTCGTCGGCGGGTAAAAATCGCGGATCGTATTCACTGGAAAGCACTTTCGGCAACCATTCCTCAGCGATCTCAGGCGAAATTCTTAAAGATGGAACAGCAGCAAACGTCATCGTCAGCGGGCAGCTTGTTCCTTCGTCAACCTGGTGTCTCAAAAAAGCCAGCACCGAACGCGCAACATATGCTCCGTCGCGTTCGGCGACCCACACAAGCGAATGAACCTTGTTTTCAATCGAAACGCGCATCAGTTCGTGATACGCGGGATGAAATTCGACCAGGTCCAGGCGGTTGCCAAACCGGTCGTGCGTCTTCAATACGGGTGGATTTTTATTAACGGTATCGCCAAGAGCGAGCGTTTCGGCCGAGCCTAGCAAGCGGCCAAAATAATGCGAGTGTTCATTGTTCCAGGCACCGCCATTAAGCGCGGCGGCTTCGAGCAGAGCAGCGTCGGACGAAAAAAGATCGTAGTTTTCCAAAACCGGCGGCTGATTTGGCGACGAACCGAATGCGAATTCAGGCTGATTCATATCAGGGACATTTTGCCTGAAGTTGCTGCGAAAGAAAACCGGCAAATTGTCTTCCTGTCGACGGACGATCTAGTATTTTGGCACCGACGCATCAATCTCTTCGGACCACGCCCGTATGCCGCCTTTCAAATTAATCAACCTGCCCTCAAAACCTGCGTCCCTTAAATCCTGGATCGCCTTCGCACTCCGCACGCCGCCCTTGCACTGAACGACGGTGGTTTTCCCTGCTTCGATCTCGCGGATGCGGCTGACGATATCGCCGAGCGGGATCAGCTTTGCGTTCGGTATACGGGCAATCTCGTATTCGAAGGGCTCGCGAACATCGATGAGCTGAAAATCTTCATCGCGGTCGAACAGCGACTTTAATTCGGTTGCGGTAATCTCCTCGATCGCCGGCTTTTCTTCGACCGAATCTTTGAGGCCGCAGAATTCTTCGTAATCGATCAGTTTCGTGATCGTCGGATTGTCTCCGCACAACGGGCAAGCCGGATCTTTGCGCAGCTTGAGCTGACGAAACGTCATCTTCCACGCATCGAACAGCAGTAAACGATTTAGCAAAATCCCTTCGGCGCCGAGAATCACCTTAATAACTTCGTTAGCCTGAATTGTTCCGACAATTCCTGGCAGCACGCCAAGCACGCCGCCTTCGGCACACGACGGAACAAGGCCCGGCGGCGGCGGTTCGGGATAGAGACAGCGGTAACACGCACCCTTTTCGGCCCAGAAAACGCTCGCCTGCCCTTCGAACCGGAAGATGGAGCCGTAAACATTCGGCTTGCCCGTAAGAACGCTGGCGTCATTGACCAGATAACGCGTTGGGAAATTGTCGGTGCCGTCTACTATAACGTCGAACTCTTTGAACAATTCCAACGCGTTTTCACTCGTCAACCTTGTTTCAAAAGCCTCGATCTTCGTATTCGGGTTGATATCGAGCAGGCGGTCTCTGGCGGATTCGATCTTGGGGCGGCCGACATCCTTGGTACCGTGAATGATCTGCCGCTGTAGATTTGATTCATCGACGACATCGAAATCCACGATGCCAAGCGTACCGACACCCGCCGCGGCCAGATACAACCCCAGCGGCGAACCTAGCCCGCCAGTGCCGATTGTCAGCACACGTGCATTTTTCAGCTTTCGCTGGCCCCCAAGGCCAACCTCCGGCAGAATCAAATGCCGCGAATAACGCACATATTCTTCATTCGTCAACGCCGGAAGCTCACCTTTTGCCAACGCCTCTACCGCCGTGCCGCCGCCCGCGATGGACGGCACGATCATTATCGTCTCGCCGTCTTTAACAGGCGTCGCAGGCCCGTCGAGATGGCGGATGTCCTCGTCGCCGATATAGACATTGATGAAATTTCGCAACTTGTCCTGCTCATTATAAAGGTGCTTGCGAAGCTCGCAGTGTGCGTCAGTCAGCTTTCGCAAAGCGTCGCCAGCCGTCACAGCCTGGACCTCGATCTCTGAATTCCCGCCCGCAAACTGCCGCAGCGGCGTCGGTATAATTATAGTAATTGACATAAATTCATCCTTTTTTTACCTTCGGAGTAACTGATAAGTGATAGCTGAAAACTATTGAAGACAGGATGGAAATTATCAGCTAT
>JANNGV010000295.1:0-3201 GCA_031404055.1 Chloracidobacterium sp. | reverse complement strand
CTCGCCGCGCACGGAGGTGATGACATCGCCCGCCTCGATCCCCGCGCGGGCGGCCGCCGAGCCTTCGGCGACCTGCGAAACGAGCGCCCCCTGGGCAAAAGCATAATTTTCTATGGCATAGCGATGGCGGCGCTCCCTGTTGGAATCGTGGTTACATTGCTGAACGCGGCAATATTGAGGAAAAAGGAAGTTTTGGCCGAGTGAAGGGCTGAGTTCAGAGTTTAAACTTTAGTTTGCCTTCGGCTGGCAAAGAACAAACTGAAATTGGAACGCTAAACGTCCGCACTTTGCGTTCTTTGCGCCTTTGGGTGAAAATCTCTCTTTATGACTACGCGCGTTAGATTCGCTCCCAGCCCGACAGGCTATCTCCATATCGGTTCCGCCCGGACCGCTCTATTCAATTATCTGTACGCCCGCCATGTCGGCGGCAAATTCCTGCTTCGTATCGAAGACACGGATCTCGCCCGCTCGACCGAGGAATCGACCCGCTCGATCCTGGACGGCCTTGCGTGGCTTGAACTCGGCCATGACGAAGAGGTCGTTTTTCAATCGGACAATGCCGAAAAACACCGTGCGACCGCCCTGAAATTGCTCGAAGAAGGAAAAGCGTATCGGGATTTTACGCCCAAGTCAGAACCTTCCGACCAAAATGTAAAGGAAGGCATCGTCGAGCGTGCTCGGGCGGCTCAGGGCTTTAAAAACATGCGGGACAATCCGTTTCGCGATATTTCCGAGGTCGAAAGCAACGCGCGGGCAGCCAACGGCGATACGTTCGCGATCCGTTTGAAGGTCGCGGAATCAGGAAAGACATCATTTGAAGATGCCGTTTACGGCTTACAGGAACGGAATTATGCCGACACCGAAGACCTTGTCCTGCTTCGCTCTGACGGCCATCCGCTCTACAATCTGGCGGTTGTTTGCGATGACATCGAAATGCGGATCACGCACGTTATCCGCGGCCAGGACCATCTGACAAACACGCACAAGCAAGTCCTGATCTACGAAGCCCTCGGAGTCACGCCGCCGACTTTTGCCCATCTGCCGCTGATAATGGCACCGAACAAAGGCAAGCTGTCCAAACGTAAGCACGGCGAAGTCGTTTCGATGACCACATATCGCGATGCCGGCTTTCTCGCCGCCGCATTTCGCAATTTTCTTGCGCTCCTCGGCTGGTCCGCCGGTGAAGAAAAAGAAATTTATTCGCTGACCGAACTGATCGAAAAATTCTCACTCGACGGCATACACCGCTCGAACGCCGTATTCAATTTCACCGAAAACGACCCACGCAAATGGACAGACGACAAGGCAATCTGGATGAACGCCGAATACATCCGCACGATGCCGCTCGCCGATCTTCTGCCCTTCGTCAAAGCCGAGCTGAAGGTAGCAAAACTTTGGCGTGATGAATACGATGACGACGACGAAAGTCCCATCTCCTATCCTTACGAAGAAGGGGTTGCAGGATTTAGCTCCCCTCCTGGTTTGAGGAGGGGTGCCGATGCTTCATCGGCGGGGTGGTCGGCTAACCGGGTGGTTCTCTCTCCACCAGAGATAGGCTCAAAACCGTGGTTCGAAAACACCGTCGATCTTATCCGCCAACGTTTTTTTACCCTCAAAGATTTTTCGGCGCAGGGCCGTGCATATTTCAGCGAGGATTACGATTTCGATCAGGCTGCAATCGAAAAGAATCTGAACAAATTTCCCGACCTTAAAACATGGCTGCCCGAACTCGCTGACCGATTTGAGCCAATGCAATCATTCACCGAACCTGAGATAGAAGCAGTGGTCAAAGCCTTTACCGAGGAAAAAGGTACAAAACTCGGCGTAATAATGAACGGCGCCCGCACACTCCTAACCGGCGTCGCGGTTGGCCCGTCGATGCTGGCGGTTTTTGAGACCTTGGGTAAGGAAAGATCGATCTTACGGCTGAAGAGTCAGGTCGTTTGGAACCAGTAATAAGGCAGGTCATGGCTTACCTTTTTGAGCCGCCGAATCCTCTCCATGAATCGTGTCCGACTTAGCATTTTCACGTCGGCCAAGTATGAGAAAAGGAAGCGCAAGGACCTGAAAGACCGCACTGCCGAAATAGGATGCCGGATATCCCCAAACTTCGGCGACCTTTCCCAAGGCAGGCTGCGAGACCATGCCGCCCGCGGAATTCAGCAGATTGTCGGTCGAGAGTACGGTTGCCCTTTGTTCTGACGGGACGATACCATTCACATAAGACTGCCGAACCGGCCCGATTGCCGCAAACACTATCGACCAGGCCGACAGGAGCAGCAATACAAGCCAAAAATTTCCCGCTACGGCTATCAAAACCAGTGCGGCCGTGCTGATCGCCATTCCCGTAATAAGCAAGGATGTGCGTTTCTTGAATACACGGCTTGCATAAGGAACCAGCAGCCCGCCGACGATCTGTGCCGCAGCGACGATGGCCGCAGCGATTCCGGCTATGGCATACCCGCCGGATTCGCCATAAAGCTGGAGCAAATACGGCTGCATCGCGTAGAAAGCAAAGATGGCCACGCCTACGCTAAAAGGCGCCGAAAGTATGATCCACCGCAGTGGAGCGTTTCGAAAGCCAAAATTCACGGACGCTTTTACCACATCGCGTACTTCGGAGAAGATCGAATCGCCCTTCTTCGGCAAAAAACCTTCGTCATGCATCAGGAATAATGCGATCAGGAAGGTCAAAGCCAACGCGACAATACGCATAATGTATGGAACGCCGAGGTTCGTAAACTGCGCGACGAGGCCTCCGGCAACGGTTCCGGTAAGCATCGCGAAACCGCTGGCAATTGACCCTTTCGCAAATACGCTGTCCAGTTCATCCTTGAAACCAGCAGCGTTGAGGCCATCAACAAGCCAAGCTTCGGTCGCTCCGCTAAAAAATGTGAACCCGAGCCCGAGGAATATCGACACTAGAGCCCACGCCCAAATCGGCCCTTTGATCTGCCACAGCCATAAATACGCCAGTGTTGTCACAAAAAGCGTAGCGGTACCGAGCAGAAACGATGTTCGCCGGCCGCGTGTGTCCGCAACAATTCCAGTCGGTATCTCGAACAGAACTTGTCCGGCGGTAAAGAACGCGTTTGCCGTAAAAGCCTGTGTAATTGTCAGTCCCGCGTCGAGCAAAAATAGCGTGTTGATGCCCCAAATAAAAGACGAGGCAAATGTCGAAAGCAGTGTCAGCGACACGTA
>JANNGV010000294.1:0-6786 GCA_031404055.1 Chloracidobacterium sp. | reverse complement strand
GCCTTCGGTGACCAGGTAGCCGACGCTGTCCATATCCAGTTTTCCTTTGAACAGATCGGTATTCGGTTTGTGACCGATGGCTATAAACACGCCCTGGGTCGGAAAGGTCGTAGTCTCGTTCGTTTTGTTATTATAAAGTACGACGCTCTCGACGCCCGTCTCTTTTGCTCCGTGAATCTCCTTAACATCGGTATTCCAAAGCACATCGATCTTCGAATGCGCGAGAACGCGTTCCTGCATTATCTTTGAGGCGCGGAATTCGTCGCGGCGATGAACGACCGTAACTTTGGATGCAAATTTTGTAAGGAACAGAGCCTCTTCCATCGCGGTATCGCCGCCGCCGACAACTACGATGGGACGGTCGCGGAAAAAGAATCCGTCGCAGGTGGCGCATGCCGAAACACCGTTTCCGCCCAAGCCTTCGGGCACCGGAGCCTCGCCGGGAATACCAAGCCATTTTGCCGACGCGCCGGTCGAGATTATCAGCGTATCGGCTTTTATAATTGTCGTAACCTCATCGCTGTCCACGCTTTCCTTGGCATAAAGCTTGAATGGGCGCTCGGAAAAATCGACTTCATCGATCCATACGTTCATGAACTCGGTGCCAAACCGCTGTGCCTGCTCACGAAACTCGTCCATTAGGATCGGGCCCATTATTCCCATCTTGAATCCCGGGTAATTTTCTACATCGGTTGTGATGGTCAGTTGGCCGCCCGGCTGCGGGCCGTCGATAACGATAGGCGCAAGCTGTGCTCTGGCCGCATAAATTGCGGCTGTTAATCCGGCGGGTCCGGAACCGAGAATTACTACTTTGTGTTCTACCGTTTTCTGAGACATATCAGGTTCGTTTATCTGGAGCGCAAAACAAATTTGAAATAATTGCCGTGTATATAGTATAACTATCGGGCGCTTAGTTAGTCGAGGCACCTTACAGTTAGTTGTTATAAAACTATCGCGACGGCGATCCGGTATATTCCCGTTTTGCCGCCGCAAATGCGATAGTTGTTTGTAAAGTGTTCGTGTTAGACTGTTTTCGCTAAACGACACAATAACCAAACGAGCACAAATGTTGACTTCTATGCAGCCTCAGTACGAGGAAAAACGCTTTGCTCTGCGAATGGCCCTCCGGCTCCCAATCGTTGTATCTGGGCGCTCGGACGACGGTGCCGCGTGGAGCGAGCCAACTGAAACCGACGACATTTCGACGCTGGGCGCCTTATTCCAGTTGAACCAAAAGATCGCGTCCGGAGACACGCTCTATATCCGCTCGCACCGGCCGGACGGCGTTCCGGTTGAGGTAAAGGCCCAGGTCGTCCGCCTCTCTGCGGCAAATCACGGCACTTCGCGTGTCGGTGTTTTGATCGTCGAGCAAAAAGACAGTTGGTTGCGGCTTTTCGTCGCCTGGATCGCCGATGACAACGTCGCCGTCGGCACGGACGAATAACTACACTGAACGGACCGTGGTCTGTTCACTTTTGCAATAAAATATTCATTCGGAGCGACAGGCTAACGGCCTGTCGTAAATTTTTATGAGCACTTACGAAACGATCACAGTTGAAAAACGTGAAAAAGTAGCGATCTTGACGATCAACCGTCCTGACAAACTGAATGCCCTGAGCAGCAAAGTGCATCTGGAAGGCGTGGCGGCGCTCGACGAGCTTCGAAAGGATGACGGCGTTCGCGTACTTATCATTACCGGATCAGGCCCAAAATCGTTTATCGCCGGAGCCGACATCAGCGAATTCGAGGGCAAAACACCTGTCACGCAGCGGGCTACTTTTCAGGAAAAGACCTTTTTCAACTCTATAGATACTTTTCCGAAACCGGTAATTGCGATGGTAAATGGTTTTTGTCTTGGCGGCGGGAACGAACTTGCTCTGGCTTGCGACATTCGTATAGCAAGCGAAAATGCACGTTTTTCGCAGCCGGAAATAAATCTCGGCATCATTCCGGGCGGCGGCGGGACGCAACGGCTAACGAGGCTGATCGGTGAAGGCCGTTCAATGGAAATGGTCCTGACCGGCGACATGATCGATGCCGAAACGGCTTACCGCTTTGGTCTGGTGAATCATGTTTACACTGCTGAGGAATTGGAATCGAAGACACTGGAGTTAGCCGGAAAGATTGCGGAAAAAGCGCCGATCGCGCTTCAACTTGCGAAGGAAGCCGTCAAATTCGCGTCTCGTTCGAACCTTGATGAAGGGCTTCGCCGAGAGGTCGATCTTTTTGCGATCTGTTTTTCAACCGAAGACAAACATGAAGGCGTTTCGGCTTTTCTAGAAAAGCGTAAGCCCGTTTTTAACGGGAAGTAAGTTCAGGCCGGCGAAGGTGTGGCGGGAGCACGCTGAAGCGTGAACTATAAACGACGACCTTGACGCATCGACGTATTTTCGCTAAATTCATAGATTGCCGTCTCACCCGGCATTAACGGGGACGTAGCTCAGCTGGGAGAGCGCTGCAATGGCATTGCAGAGGTCAGGGGTTCGATCCCCCTCGTCTCCACCATTTTACTTTTAAGGACGTTCTACGGTCGTCGGTAAAGTTTCTTTCCCTGCCCGAACGGTTAATTTCTTTTTACAATTCATATAATTTATTCAGTCTTTGGTCGACGGTATTTGCTAGGCTTTTGTCTTTGCGCTTGTTTTTTTTCTTGAGTTTAACCTTAAGTTCGCCGATAAAGCACGTTAGCCGCTTTGCCACGCGCGGAAAATACTCGTCTCAGGCAAATAAAACTTTGCATTTCGAAGTCTTCGTTATACAATGACCGGACACACTCTATTGGGTTGCTGCATTCAGCGGCAAAGAATACGAAAATTGGGATGGCGTGCGGGATTCTATATGAACCGCTTTGAATCGCTGTAAAAAACCAGGAAGTCTGGGGCCGCAAAATGTCGGTAAGATTGACGCGGACTCGGGAGTCTGTTCATTATGCGCAATGCCGCGTACGCATGACGTTCGCGACCGTTCCATGCCGTTTACGGAGCGCAGGTGTTGGCGCCCTGAAATCGATACACGGAATACAATTACGCACTGCGGAGGGGATTGTTTTCGATTCGAAAAATAGTTACGCAAAAAGCTATCGGGCGACACGTCGGTTTAGTAATTAGAGCTTAATGCCGCGTGCAAAAGAAGACACGACAGGTTTTGGGACGTTTTGTCATTAGAGATGCAGGGCGAAAAAAAATGACAGTGCGTTCGACGACGAAACATAGTCTAAAGCAACGATCTTAAGCAATCAATCAGCGGGACACAGCATGTTTTGGAAAGTTGTTTTTGCTGCAAATCAGATTCTTTATTTCAGATATTCGGAATAATCCGGCTAATGAGACTTTTATCGGGAGGTAGTTAGATCAATGGAAGGATATAAGGCCGAATCGGGATACGCAAGGCGAAATGGACGGATTGAAATACCAAGCCTTGCTCCTGAATTCCGAATAGACGAAGTGATAAGAACCACATACGACAGTTTGAGCTTAGAGCAGCTGGACATTGTGCGGACGCCGCCATCCAGAATCGTGATCGGCGGCCTTCCGAATTCGCTATTGAATAAGATCCGGCCTTTGCTGAAACTGACGATGCTGACAAAAGATGACTATCTTTACCAGCAGGACGATCGCGTCGATTTTATCTATTTTCCCGAAACAGCGGTGATCTCCGAATTTCAAATGCTTGCTGACGGACGGACGATCGAGGTTGCCGTAACCGGCGGCGAAGGAGCGGTCGGAATTTCATCGGTCTGGAGCACATCGACTGCCGTAAACTGCGCGCAGGTTTGCGTTGGCGGAACCGCTTACAAGATCGAAACTGAACTGTTGGAACGCGAGCTTGCTTACAGCCGTCCGCTGCAAAGATGGCTGCACGATCAGATCAATTCATACATCAAACAGATCTCGCATAAGGTAATCTGCAACACGCATCATGCCGTCGAAGAACGATTTTGCACATGGTTATTGATGCTTCAGGACCGCAGCAAAAAGAACAAATTTAATCTGACGCAGGAGTATATTGCAGGAGTGCTTGGTGTTTACCGGCCGAGCGTAACGTGCATGGCCAAGTCGCTTCGCGAAAAGAATGCAATCGATTATGTTCGCGGCCAGATATTTATTTCGGATCGTCAGAAGCTAAAGAAAATGTCGTGTGCGTGCTATACGGAGCTTCACACGAACGGAAGTTTTTGACCGATGTGCTGCGGCTGGAATTAAGAGCCGAACCATTGTTGCCTGCATTCGCCGGACTTACATTACACTTTGCCCACACCCACACGCTGGTGTCACATTAAATGTGGCGCCAGTTTTTTTGCCCTCACATATCGGTAGAAAGCATTCCTCCCGTAAACGTGTTTTTTGCGGCTACACTACGCGACATTGGCATGTCGCATTTTGACGGCTATTCGCGGCGGGCCGCATTGCGATAGAATCGAATTCAGACTTTTCGGCATCGAACTGAGCATTACCATGACCAAGAATTTTATTCTCGCCATTTTTATTGTCTCCCTGTTGCAATTGCCGGCGCCTCTGTTTGGACAGAATGGAAGCGTTAAAACGCGGCCTACCGTTGGCCTGGTGCTAAGCGGCGGCGGTGCGCGCGGGTTTGCTCATATCGGCGTGCTGAAGGTGCTTGAGGCAAACCGCATCCCGGTGGACTATGTTGGCGGAGCGAGCATGGGCGGGCTTATCGGGGCGTTGTACGCGATGGGCAAAACTCCGGCCGAGATAGAGGCGACGGTGGTCGCGCTCGATTGGGACAAACTTTCGGTTTCGACTACATCGTTCGACAATCTATCATTTCGGCGAAAGGAAGACCGCCGCAACATTCCGTCGCCGGTCACGCTGAAAGGTCAGATCAACGATCTGAAGCTGCCGAATGCTCTAAATTCGGGCCACGAAATCGGTCTGCTTATTGACCGGCTGACGCTGCAATACGCTGGCGTTACGGATTTTGACGATCTGCCAATTCCGTTCCGGGCGGTTGGCACCGATATGGTAAGGGGCGAGTCTGTTACATTAAAAAGCGGCTCGCTGTCGCGCTCGCTGCGGGCTACGATGGCTGTGCCTGGCGTTTTTGCACCGATCGAGGTCGACGGGAAGATATTGTCCGATGGCGGCCTTGTCAACAACATTCCGACCGATGTTGTTAAAGCGATGGGTGCCGACATTGTGCTCGTCGTAAATATCGAAACGCAGATCGGCAACCGCGAATCGCTTGAAAGCCTGACGGGCATTCTGGCTCAAACCATAAATATTTCGACACTGGACAATTCGCGCCGAAGCCTGCGGCAGGCCGATTTTATTATCTCGCCGGATCTCGGTAATTTTAGTGCGACGGATTTTACCAAAAGCCGTGAGTTGATCAAGCTGGGCTATAATGGGGCGCTCGAGAAGGCACCTTTGCTTAAATCGATCGCGCTTGACGATGCCGAGTGGGAACGCCATTTGGCCGCACGGCGAAGCCGCGAGCGGCCCGATACGCCGCCCGTTCCGACGCTAGTGGCCGTAGAAGGCCAGGATGCCGATTCGACGGAGCTGATCAAAGAAAAGCTTGGCGAAAAATATGCGGGGCAGCCGCTCGATGCAGCGAAGCAGGAAGAACTTGCAAAAGATCTTTCGGAGCTCACCGGTACCGGACGTTTTGACGCTCTCGATTATCGCTTGACGACCAGGGAAGGGAAGACAGAGCTGCTGATCGGCTCGAACAGGTTCGGCGGAGAAACATCGAAGCCGACGCGGCTGGAGCTTGGGTTGGATGTAAACAGCGTTGAATCGGACAACGTAAACTTTAATTTTCTAGCGCGACTCACCTTCTTTGATATTGGCAAGCACGGTGCCGAATGGCGAAACGATCTGCGGCTTGGCTCGAATGGATATCTGGCCAGCGAATATTACCGGCCGCTCGGTCGGACAAAATTCTTTGTCGCGCCGCGCGGTTCTTACGAACGCCGGCGGATAAATCTTTTTAACGGCGGAAACCGGATTGTCGAATATGTAGGGCAAACCGCGCAGATCGGGGTCGATGTCGGCTACGGCATTAGTTCGCGGAGTGAGGTGCGTGTGGGCTACACGCTTGGATATCAAAGCGTTTCGCGGCGGATCGGCGACCCGCTTTTGCCGGATGTGCAAGGAATATTCAGCACCGTGGGGCTTCGATGGACCTATGACAGCCTGGACAAAGCTCAGGTGCCGACAAGCGGCATATTGGCGCGCAGCAATCTGAACTATTTTTTTGACAGCCCCGGATCTAACGGCAGTTTCCCACAGGGCGAGACGCGATTGACCGGCTTTCGCCCGATGAGCGAGCGGAATACGTTATTCGCGTTCGGCGGCGGCGGGACGACGTTCGCCAGCACTGCACCTTTATTGCAGCAGTTTACGCTCGGCGGGCCGTTCCGGATCGGCGGATACGGCTTTGAGGAGCTGCGCGGCAGCAATTATCTGCATGGCGGCGGCGGCATTCTGCACAACCCCGCGATTATTCCGTCATTCCTCGGCGGCAAAACCTATATCGGTGCATGGTACGAAGGCGGCAGCATGTTCGAACGCATAGGCAACGCTAATTACCGCCAAAGCATATCGGGCGGAGCGATATTTGAAACGCCCGTTGGCCCCGTGTTCATCGGCGGCAGTGTAAACGAAAATGGCCGCGGAAGATTTTACTTCTCCTTTGGCCGTGTCTTTAACTAATTTCGAATACGGGCCATATAATGTGGAGCCGCCCATCGGAGTCGAACCGACGACCTTTCGATTACGAATCCGTTGACAATACATTTCAAAAAACAATTGAATAGTTGAG
>JANNGV010000293.1:0-2488 GCA_031404055.1 Chloracidobacterium sp. | reverse complement strand
AACCGGTCACTATCGGTCCCGGTTCGGAAAGGATTCGCTTGTTGAGTGATTGGTCATCGGGCGCCGCGGCCTACGGCGGCGATGGTGTCGAGGGAGAGGGTCATTACGCCGTCTTCGTCGACTTCGACCTCGCGAAATAGGGCGGTGCGCATCATTTTGATCAGGAAGTGAGTGCAGAAGGCGCTTGCCGAGATCATCTTTGAGCTGGTCCCTTTCTTGTCCTTTACCGGAAAAGCCTCAGGCAGCAAGGGATCGGCCGGGCGCAGACCGATCATCCTTCGGCCCTTGTCAAAGATCATCTCGACCGCATCCGGACGCCCTAAGACATCCCATGCTTTTTGGTTCATATATATCACGCCTCGCGGGCTCATCGTTATGCGTACGCCGTCGCCACGAAAACGTCCGTGCGGCCTTCCCGGAAATGTTGTCCAATGTTTGATCATATATTTGTGTCAAAGAGCGTTTTGTCCACCCTTTGATGGAATATTGTCTCATAGTTGCAATGTTTCGGTCAAATATTTGAGGAGCAGGGTAATGTCTTAAATTAGTGTTGCTGAAGCATGTCTTCGTGTTCTTTGTGCAAAACTTTTGTGGTCTTCGTGTTAAAAAAAGAGTTTTATCACTAAGATCACCAAGCGAGACCCACAAAGATCACCAAGGGAAGCTTCCGGTTTTTTCAACAACACAGAATTAAGATACGACCAGAAGCGGCTGTGGTAGACGATGCGGGGATGAGGTTGTTGCAGCTTAATGCCGTGAAGACAACGACGACAAAGGAACCTGAAATGTGTTGTTTGGGCGCAAAAAGGTACCAGATCAGGGGTTTTGTGTCATTCGGACCCGTTGTTTAACCCGGCAGTTCTACGGTTAGACCAGCAGCGGACATCAGATTTGGTGTAAATGCCGGATCGCTGTGGTCGAAAACTGCATCGAGTTCTTTTTCGACGCTGCCGTGGCCGGCGGGAATGCGTTTGATAAGCGGCTCAAAGTTGCGGAAATCGTAGAGCTTGTTGTCGAGCAAATGCGAGCCGGTGACGTTAGTTAAGGCCGTCATTATTGAGCTTCGGATGAACGGCGTCTCCTTTTCTAACTCGTTGATAAGACGCTTTACACGGGCGCGTTTGAGGTTTGGCTGCGAACCGCAGAGGTTGCAGGGAATGATCGGGAACTTTCGCTCCTCGGCATATTTTGTGATCTCTTTTTCCTGGCAATAGGCAAGCGGGCGGATGATCGTGTTGTTCCCGGCGTCGTTTCGCAGAATAGGCGGCATCGCCTTTAACTGGCCGACGTAGAACAAGTTAAGCAGAAACGTGTTGATAATATCGTCGGCATGATGGCCCAAAGCGATTTTCGTGCAGCCTTCCGCCAATGCCGTCGTGTAAAGAATTCCCCGGCGGAGACGTGAGCAAAGCGAACAGTAGGTTTGGCCTTCGGGAATGTGTTCGGTGACGACCGAATACGTGTCTTCTTCGACAATTCGATAGTTTACACCGACGCTCTGGAGATAATTCGGCAGAACCTCTTCGGGAAAATCAGGCTGCTTTTGATCGAGATTAACGGCAAAAAGCTCGAATTTGACCGGTGAGCGCCGCTGAACATCCATCAGAAGATCGAGCAGCGTATAACTGTCCTTTCCGCCCGAAAGGCATACCATTATCTTGTCGCCCTCTTCGATCATCGAAAAATCGTCGATGGCTCGGCCCATTTTTTTGAGCAGTTTAGCCTTTGTTTTACTTTCAGCGAACAATTTTTTCCACAACCTCCGAAACCTAAGATTCTGACACGGCGCCGGAAATTTAACAACCCTTAAGAAAAAGCTAGACAGTGCACCCGAAACTCATTTATTATAGACAGGAAGTTAACATTCGACGATAATTTCTCAGGCAATCGATCTCAGAACCAATTTTCAGGCCCCCACCTGTACAGACTGCCACGCAAACCTAGGATTTCAAAGGAGTTTTAAAGCCATGATTAGAATGGGAAGAAGTTCCAGATCGGAACAAACAGACGAAAACAGCTATCAAAACCATACCCCGGAACCGATTCCGGCACCCAGCTATCAACAAGCAGTCGAAACAGGAACCGTATCGCGGCCGGTAACAGACAGCGAATCTATGGCCCGTGACATTAAAGAAGGGCGATTGAGCGGGTTTGTCGGCCACGGCACGACGCTTACAGGTGAAACCGCGTTTCAGGCAATGCTGCGGGTTGACGGACATCTCGTCGGCACCGTGTCGTCCGAATCGGGCACACTGATCGTCGGCACAAACGGCAAGGTCGATGCAAACATAAGCGTTTCGGCAGCAGTTGTGAACGGAACCATAAACGGTGACATCACGGCAACTGAGAAAATCCAGCTCGGGCGCACTGCGGTTGTCATCGGCAATATTCAAACGCCGCGGCTAACCATTGAGGACGGAGCCGTTCTCGAAGGCGGCTGTACGATGCTGAAAGCACGCGAAGTGGTCGAAAAGAAAGCGACCGAGGT
>JANNGV010000292.1:0-3049 GCA_031404055.1 Chloracidobacterium sp. | reverse complement strand
GGAGCAGGCGGCGACCCGTGGATATTTGTCGACGAGATATTTGTTAAATAGACGCTTCTGCGGGGAACGCAGGCTCCCTAGCCGCCGTCTTTCCGATTTGTTCGTTCTTGATCATCTTGTTCCGTGGTGAGATCTAACCACAGAACAAGATGATCAAGAACGAACAAGAAGGAATAAAGAGAATCTGAAAAAAAGGTTAGTCCGCCTTTCCCTCAAATACGTCCTTTTTCGCAAACCCGCTTTTCCTGATCTTGCGCAAAACGGTTCGCAGGTCGCTATCTACTCGCGTCACCAGACGGCGAAGTTTCTGCTCGGGCCGGGCCATAAAATAAGTTACGTGCGTTGTCTCATATCCATTTGGCGAGTGCGGCGAGAAATAGTAATTCGAGATGCAGCGGCGTGTGCCAGCGGCTTTTATCTCGTTTACCGAATGCCAAGCCTTGTCATCTGTGGTCATCAGAACGAGGCGATTAAAAAGGCTGGGTATTTCGACGAGATGCTTTACCGCTTCGTCCCAAAGCTCCAGATTGCCGCCGTTTTCCGGTTTCCAATCAGGCGTTATGTAATAAAGCAGGTTCAATACGCGGTAATTTTTCTGCTCGCCGTCGTGTGAATTATCGATGTGCGGGTTGAGGAAATGCCCGCGTTCCATTGAGCTTATACCGCCCGCATAAAGGTGCGGATCGCCGACCGCTTCTTTGATCCCGGTCAATTCCGCGACCTTTTGGATCACGCGTTCGTCCTGAAACGCGAATGTGATATCGGCAATCAGCGGATCGAATTTATCAAGTGATTTCGAGGTAAATTTTTTCTCCCGAAAGCTGTCGAGCAGACGCATCTCGCTGGATGGCGGGAAGGCATCGGCAAAGCATACGGCAAGGTCCAAGGGCAATAGATCATCAACTGCGCAATACCGCGTTTTGATATCCTTTTGGGAGTTAAAGTCGCGGCTGATGGCATCGGCGTCCCGGTCTAATCGCTCAACGATAAGTTTTACAAGTTCTTCGCGCATACTAATTTAACTATAATCAACCTCCCGCAAAATGCCAAAAATAAAAAAATGACTATTGAGCAATAGGGTGCGTCTAATATTGTGACAAGCGTAACGCCAGCGTTACAAGATAGAGAGGTAAGCAATAATGGACAGAAGATTTTTTCTAAAAACCAGCGGGATCGGGCTTGCAAGCTTTGGCATGATGGCTGCCGCACCGGAGTTTCTACACCAATTTGCAAACGCGGCCGACACGAAAAACGGCTACGGTAAAAAGAAGGTTTTAGTCACAATATTCCAACGCGGAGCGGTCGACGGGCTGAACATGGTCGTGCCGCACGGCGACAGCGAGTATTACAATATCCGCCGCAGTATTGCGATTCCGGCACCGAATAAAACCGATGGTGCCGTAAACCTGGACGGCTTTTTCGGCCTTCACCCCTCGCTCAAACCGCTTGAAAAGTTCTGGGCCGCAAAGCAGCTCGCCGTTATCCATTCGGCCGGTTCGCCCGACAACACACGTTCGCATTTTGACGCGCAGGATTACATGGAATCCGGTACGCCCGGTTTCAAGGGCACACGTGATGGCTGGCTAAATCGTGCGATGCAAGGCACATCCGGCAAAGACGATTCGCCGTTCCGGGCCGTTGCGATGACGCAGCAATTGCCGCGTGCGTTGTACGGCCGCGCGCCGTCTATTGCTATGACAAACCTCGCTGATTTTGCAATTAAAGCCGGTGTGTATACAAAGAATGTTCAGGGCGGATTTGAGGGAGTTTACGGCCAGGAAACGAAGGACAGCCTTGGCGAAACCGGCAAGGAAACATTTGAGGCAGTCAATTTTCTAAAGCAGGCGAATCCCGCAAAATATAAGCCCGAGAACGGAGCGATTTACCCGCCTTCGCAGCTTGGCCGCTCGCTGATGCAGATCGCACAATTGATAAAGGCTGGCGTTGGCCTTGAGGTCGCATTTGCCGAGGCTGGCGGGTGGGACACTCACGTCAACGAAGGCGGAGCACGCGGACAGCTTGCTAACCTGCTTCGTGATTTCGGGGGAGCGATCGCCGCATTCGCAACCGATCTCGGCCAGCGTATGGACGATGTCGTCCTGCTGACAATGTCCGAATTCGGCCGCACCGCCCGCGAAAACGGCTCACGCGGCACCGACCATGGTCATGCCAACGCTATGTTCGTTCTTGGCAATTCGGTTAAAGGCGGAAAAGTTTACGGCGATTGGAAAGGCCTAAAACCCGATCAGCTAAACGAAGGCCGCGACCTGGCGCTGACAACTGACTTCCGCGATGTCTTTGCTGAAGCCGCCAGTAAACACCTCGGCACAAAAGACCTCGCCAAGCTTTTCCCGAAATATCCGGCAAGCACTGCGAATTTCCGGGGATATCTCGGATAGAAATTGCCGCAAACAAGTTCAAAGGTCACAAAAAAAGAAAGATAAAGCAATATTTTCTTTCTTTTTTTGCGCTTCCTGTGCCTTTTTGCGGCTATCTCTTTCTTTTTGCTATCCTTGTCGCAAGTGTTCAAAACCCGCAGCCTCAAAGCCGAACGCATCGACACCGGCGATTACACGCCAGAAGAATACGCCGTATTTCTTCGGGAAATACGCTTTATTAATCAGCGATTAGGCGACCGTTCCGCGCTTGAGCGGACGCTGCTTGCGGAGATTACCCGTCTTGACCTGAAAGAGTTCAGCGTGCTCGATGTCGGTGCCGGAACAGGTGAACTGCTGGGAGTTATTGCCGAATTTGCTCGTAGGGACATGAGAAAAGCCCGGCTTGTCGGGCTAGATCTAAACACCTTGTCGGTAAAAGAGATCGCCGCTGAATCGTCCAAGTATGATGAGATCTCGCCCGTTCAGAGTGACGCGCTTAACCTGCCCTTTGCCGACAATTCATTCGACTATGCCATCTGCTCCCTTTTTACCCATCATCTGACCGACGAGCAAATTCCGATTGTATTTAAAGAAATGTCCCGCGTCGCCCGCCAGGGCATCGTCGTGATAGATCTCGAACGAAATCCGACGGCATGGGTTCTCTACCAATT
>JANNGV010000291.1:0-5749 GCA_031404055.1 Chloracidobacterium sp. | reverse complement strand
GCCATCAGCGCCGACTACGGCCACCGCTCGACGCATGAAACCGTGATGGCCGAGATCTTCCCGGTGCTGAGTCAAGACGGTTCAGGCATGGGAGCAGGGAAAGGGCAGGCCGAGCGGGGCAAGCTTGAAGCTGCTCTCGATTGCGAAGAAGCATCCAAAGATCTTGATGGCAGCGTAGTCTGGCAGCAAATTAGGACGGTCGTTTTCTCGATCTTAGACGAACAAGATAGCCGTTCGTTCCGCAAAAAAAGTGACTGGCAAACGTCCATCTAGGGTATAATATGGGTGGCTAACGTTGCAGCATCCCACCAAAAATATTCCGCGAGGTAGGCTATGTTCCGCACAAATCGTTTTTTCAAGGTTCTTTTTTCGTTGACCGCATTTTTCTCTGTCAGTTTTCAAGGCATTGTCGTCAAGGCGACCGATATCGTTGCAACCGATGATGTTATCAGCGGAGCCAGCGTTTTTGTGTTTCGCGAATCGCGAAAGAAGCCGCAGGAAAGTGCCGGTGGTTTGATCGGTGTCGGCGGCGCCCGCAAGCGTTCGTATCGCGAAAAGGTGAACGCACAGATCGCGGCAAACCGGAAAAAGAAGGTTGACGCCGCAAAGGCCCGGCAGGCGGCGGTCGCAAAGGCACGTGCCCGCGAACGGATTGCAAAACTCAAACTTTCAAACACGCTGGCGGCAACGGCCGAGAAAAATATGGAGGCGGGCGACATCGCGGCCGCAACGGCCAATTACAGAAATTCGCTGAAGGCTAATCCGAAAAACGCCGAAGCGATCAGCGGCTTAAGCGAAGCTTTGACCATAACCGGTATTCGGACCGCCGATGAGAATTATGGTGAAGCGGCTGTGCCGTTATTTAATGAAGCGGTCAAACTGAACCCGAAAAACGAGATCGCATTCACCAAACTGGGTGAAATTCATGATGCTCAGGGCCGCAATGCTCTGGCCATCACGAATTACGAAAAGGCTTTGGCTATCGATCCGCAGCTTTCGTCGCTTTTCCTTCCCGTGGCATTGGCATACGTCGAAGCGGGGAATGCGGTCAAGGCCGATGCCTATCTGACCAAGGCCGAAGCCGCCGGAGCCGACAGCGCCGACGCTAAATTTGCTCGTGGCGTGCTGCTCTACAAACAGGATAAAAATACGGAAGCATTGGCGGCGTTCGACAAGATACTGGCTGCCGAACCGCAGAACGGAGCGGCGCAATATCAACGGGCTGTAATTTTCGCAAAGCTCGGACAGACCGACAAAGCGATCGACGCCTATAAAAAGACGACCCAGATTGACCCGTCATTCTCGCAGGCCTGGTTTGACCTCGGCGTGATCCATTACAACAAAGGTGAATACAAGCAGGCCCTTAATTCATATCAGGACGCCATTAAGGCCGATCCGGGCAACGCAAAGGCGCACGCGAATCTGGCGAGCACATATCGCCAGTTAGAACGCTACGCCGAGGCAAACGCCGAATACAAGATCGCGGCGGAGACGATCAAGAATGATGCCGACCTATACAGCGAATGGGGTTTCTGCCTTGGCAAAGTCAACGAATGGGACAAGGCGACGGAACGGCTGGAACAGGCCCGAGGCATGAGCACAAGCGCGGTTGACGATACTAACGTCGGCTGGGCCTATTACAACGCGGCACAGGCCGACAAGGCCGCCAAGAACGATGCCGAGGCGAAAGTGAAGTTGGAAAAGGGCAAGACCTCGCTGCAGGCAGCCGTCCAGAAAGACCCGAATCTTGACGCTGCGTATATGAATTTAGGTTCGACGCAGAACAGTTTGGGCGAGCATGAAGAGGCAGTTGTCTCGTTGAACCAGGCCGTAAAGCTGCACAACGATTGGGCTGTCGCCCTTAATCAGCTTGGTTTGGCGTATCGCGGCACCAACAATCTTGCGATGGCGTTAATGCAGTTCGACCGCGTCGTCACGCTCGACGGCAATAACGTAGCCGGGCTTTTCAATCTCGGCTCCGCACAGTATGCAAACGGCGATAAAAAAGGTGCCCAGAGAACCCAGACACGGCTAAAGAAGTTGCGTCCGGACCTGGCCAACATGCTCGGCAACGTAATCGCCGGCAAAGTTATCGACTTCGGCACGCAGAAGATAAGAGAAAAGATTAGGATACCCGGCATTCCGTTTTAGGATTCTGTGATGGGTGCGTTGATAACATCCCGGTTCGATATTCTTATTCGTGTTGTTTATTGAGAATGCTTGGTTTCGGTTTTAAGGCCGAAACCATGCAATAACACCAAAAACCACAAAGAAATCAGGTCTAAAGTCAATTTAAATCATTGATTCGCATTGAACTAGGTTCCGTGAGATCTCAGCATTGCCGGCGGAAAGCCGATTCCTGCTCATCTTATTCGTCCTTGTTCCTCTTGATCCGTGGTTAAAATCCGATCCTTTACCACTTGAACAAGAGGAACAGGGAGGAATACGAGGACAAGACCGAACAAGACGCGGAACAGGAGAATCCAGAGGGCTGGAGCCGATTTCACGGCAACCCGACACTTCTGACCAATTCATCAAAACGCGGGTCGCCGCGAAGCGGGTCGAAAAACGGGTCAACGTTCAGCCAGGTCATTTGATACTGGCGATTATCGAAAGCCTTTTTGAGGAATTCCATAGCCAGTTCGTGCTTGCCGACGCGAACGTAGTTTCTTGCGGTCGCGTAAAAATTTGCGGTGGGACTTCGCGAGGTTTCCATTTCAAGCATCTTTTCGCCAACCTGCCCCCAGCCGCCTTGGCGCCACGCCGTTTCATAAGTCTCGATGCGGTCGGGCGGGACGTTGTTTCGCTGCTGATTTATGATCAGCCACTCGAACGCCTTGTCGTAATCGCCTTTCATTTCGTACACAAGCCATATCCAGCCGTTGGCGGTCGTCCATTGTGGAAAGATCTCGATCACTCTCTTAAACTGTACATTGGCCTCGTCAAAACGTCGGGCCAGATACAGAATGCGGCCATGGATCACCTGGTTCGCACAGGATTTGGGGTCTATTTCGTACGCGATCCTGATTTCTGGAATTGCTTCGCTGAATCGCCCGACTGAAGCCAGATATTCGCCATATATCGAATGGGCAAGTTCGCACCGCGGATCGAGGTGGACAGCCTGAAGGAAACTTTTTTCCGCCTTTTCAAAATCCCATTCGTAAAGATATTCTATTTCGCCCAGGACGGCGTGTCCTTCGCCGAGACTTGCGTCGATCTCAAGTGCCCGGTTTGCCGCGTCCTTCGCCTTATTCATCAACTCGCTTTGCGAGCCTCCACCGCCGTGGGACGCGATAACATGCGCCTGCGCCAACCCCGCATACGCCGCCGCGAAAACGGGGTCGAGCCCGATAGCGTTCTCAAAATATTCGACCGCGGCCCGGGCATCGACCGGTGAATGTGTGCCCACAAGGCATTTGCCCTGCAGGTACAGCCAATAGACGTCTTCACTGACCGTCCCCCTTTTCGCGGACGAGCTGCTCGACAACGCCCGCAAGTCCGACAGAAGCGCGTCCATTGTTTGATAGCGCTCATCCCTGCTTTTGCGGACCGCCTTTGCGACTAAACGCTCGAACTCGTCCGGCACTCTTACACCCAGGCTCGAAAACGGTTCTGGCTCGGCGTTTGTCAAATTAGCCAGGGTTTCCGAATTTGAATCGCCAGCAAAGGGCGTCCGCCCAGCGATCATTTCATAGATTACCGCGCCCAAACTGAAGATGTCCGTACGCCCGTCGACGGGTTCGCCCTTTGCCTGTTCAGGTGACATATAATTCACCGTCCCCAGTATCACGCCGTGAGCCGTCTGACCTTGCCGTATGGTCGTGGTTTGGTCTCCTGCTACGGCAGCGGTCGTTTGTCCATCCGTCGGTTCGGCCGAGGCGTGAACGGATCCGCCATTCTGTTCGACCAGCTTGGCCAAACCGAAATCGAGGATCTTCGCGTACCCGTCGGGCCGGATCATTATGTTTTCCGGTTTAATGTCGCGGTGAATAAGATGGGCGCGGTGAGCGACGGCGAGCGCGTTCGCTGTCTGGATCGAGATCTCCAATACCTCTGACAGCGAAAGAGTCCTTTCCTTCAGGACCTCGCGCAAGGTCTTGCCGTCGATGAACTCGCTTATGATGTAGTGAGAATCGGTGGTTTCGCCTATCTCATGAATGACCAGAATATTCGGGTGATTTAAGGCGGATGCAAGTTTCGCCTCCTGAATAAATCGGCGAAGGTTCGATTCGTGACGGTTGAAATCCTGATTAAGGATCTTAACGGCAACCTGCCGGCCTAGGTTTCGGTCTATTGCCGAGTAAACTTCGCCCATTCCGCCGGAGCCGATTTGACCGACGATTTCGTAATGGCCCAGAGAATCGCCGGGTTCCAATCGTTTGCCTTTGCCTTTAACCGGTTCAACAAGATCGGGTATGGCCGGCGACTCAAGAAAACTCGTCTCCCACTCTGAAGACGATAGCAGCGACTCAACCTCTCTGCGAAGCTCAACATCCTCGCGGCATTTGTCATCCAAAAAGCGGGCACGTTCAGCCGGAGCAACGTCCAATGCATCGTTGAAAAGCTCCTTAACCTGTTGCCATTGTGGGGTCATTCGTTTTGCTCACGTCACGCTTATCTTGTCAATTCCCTACGAAGCCAGGCTTTTGCCATGCGCCATTCGCGGGAAACGGTAGTGCGCGAAACGCCCAGGATATTCGCCACTTCCTCCAGTTCCAGGCCGCTGAAATAACGAAGCTCGACCACGCGTGCCTGCTGAGCATCTTTTTCGGCAAGGCGGTCCAGGGCTTCGTCCAGGGCGATAAGATCGATCGATCGCTCATCTGTCGCGGCCGAAACGGCATCGTCGAGCATTAGCGTCACTTCATTGCCGCCTCGCTTCAGCCTGTGTCGTGAACGCGCATAATCGACCAGGATTCTCCTCATTACCTGGGCCGCAATGCCGAAAAAATGCGAGCGGTTTTGCCATTGAACGCTGTGCTGGCCGGCCAGCTTAATATACGCCTCATTGATCAGCTCGGTCGTCTGAATCGTGTGGTTGGGCCGCTCTTTCTTTAAAAAACGCGATGCCTGGCGGTGAAGCTCGTTATAGACGAGCGGCAAGACTTTGTCCAATGCTCCGGCGTTGCCGCCGCTCCATTCGCGCAGCATCAACGTGATCTCGTCCGTCTCGGTTCTTGTCATTTGACGGACATTATATACACAAAAATACCGACCAAAGCTATTTTTTTTGTTTAGGACGATATTTTTTGGCACGCCGCAGGGGCCGCTGTCGCGTTATTAGATAGAACGCGTTTCAGAACGAAGGAACCACGAGTTGAACCGATCGGTTCGCGGGACGCGGGAAGTGTCCGAACGGCCCCTGAACCTGGGTTTCGAGGCCAACTAAGCTAGCGAGGCTTTGGAGCAGTTGGCGAACTGGACATTGATTTGGAAAGGACCATTTCCGCGACTCGGATGACGAATTTGACAAATAAAAGGAGAAAAAAGAAAATGCTCACAAATAACAGATTCAACAGCGTCTCGAAACATCAGCGATACTTGTCGGCATTGTGTTTGTTGATGTTCTTGCTTGCAGGAGTTTCCGCCGCAACCGCGCAGGGCCACAGCGGAATGGTTAGAGCCGACATCGGGAGAGTTCATGTTTTTGGAAGCACGGCCGTTGTTCCACAGGCAGGGGCCTGGCTTGGTAAAAAAGATGAGGGTGTATTTGGGCAAATTTCCACATCTGGGCTGCCGGCCGGCGAGG
>JANNGV010000290.1:0-1747 GCA_031404055.1 Chloracidobacterium sp. | reverse complement strand
AAAAGGCTACGGAATAAATTTCCCGCTTCATTTTACGATGGACTTTGTTACCGCAAGACGCGGATTTGCCGCCGTTGAGGAAGCGGTAGCAAGCGGGACAACGGTCGATGTTTTGACCAAAGCATGTGAAGTAAAAGACGCCGTCGTCAGTTGCGGACAGATCGACGGCTATTCAGCCTGGCTCAATTCGCCTCACGTCGGCGGAATGCCAATCGTCGCGGATATTCCGGCTCTTTTAATAGTGGTGGTCATCACCGCGTTGGTCTATATCGGTATACGGGAGTCGAAATTTGCCTCAAATATAATGACGGTGCTCAAGATCGGCATTATCCTGCTCGTCATCTTTTTGGGCTTAAATTACGTGAACCCTGAAAACTGGTCCCCATTTGCACCAAATGGCATTGAAGGCGTTCTTAAAGGTGTTTCGGCGGTGTTTTTCGCCTACATCGGTTTTGATGCCCTATCGACGACTGCCGAGGAATGTAAAAACCCCCGCCGCGATCTTCCTCGGGCGATGATCTTATCGTTGGTGATCTGCACTATTTTATATATTACTCTAGCCCTGGTTTTAACGGGTATGGTCAGCTATACGAAATTGGACGTCGGCGACCCGCTCGCGTTCGTTTTCGGGCCTGAAGGAGCGAATATTCCGTGGGTTGCGGGGATTATTGCCGTCAGTGCGGTAATCGCGTTGGCTACCGTTTTCCTCGTATTTCAGATCGGCCAGCCGCGGCTTTGGATGGCGATGAGCCGCGACGGCCTGCTCCCGAAGATTTTCTCTTCAATACATCCCAAGTTCAAGACGCCTTGGTTTGCGACAATAGTCACGGGATTAGTCGTTGCCATTCCGGCATTATTTATGAATCTAACGGAGGTCACGGACCTAGCCAGTATCGGAACGCTATTCGCGTTCGTCGTCGTCTGCGCGGGCGTTTTGTTCAAGGACAAGGAATTTAAAGAAAGCGGTACGCGATATGTGCCATATATCAATTCGCAATTTATCCTGCCTGTTTTACTCTTTATTGTAGGGTTTTTGTTTGTTTACTTCAGCGGAGTTTCGGCGTTGAACTCCGCCAATGATCTGGGCAAGGACGAATTGAGGATTTCCGCAGAATCACTTTCCGCGCTTGAAGGCGAGAATCCGAACGCGATCAACGCTTTGGATTCCTCATCACTCACAAATTCAGCGGTTTATACGGCTGGGTTCGCGTCAATTGTAAGCTCTTTTGGAATTGAAACCTCAACAAAAGAGCTTGAGGTTGATATTTCAGGGCCGAGTATTAAGAAGGTAATCAAATCAGGTGAAAAATCGAAAGTGATTGTCGTATCGTCAGACGGAGAAAAGATTGTATCTCCTGCAACTGAAGCTCAGACCGTTACGGTTGGCGGTGAAGACGGTCCGCGAACTTTTAAGGTCAAAGTGAATGAAAACCAGGAATCAGTGCTGAGTGCGTTTTCTCACAAAATTCCGATTTTGGCCTTTTTAGGAATCACATTGCTGCTCTTAATTTTAAGCTTGACGAAAAAACTGTCGCTCATCCCGATATTGGGTTTACTGCTTTGTTTGTATCTGATGACCGAGCTTGGCATCACGAACTGGATTCGTTTCGGTCTGTGGCTGATCGCCGGTTTGTTTATTTACGCTCTCTACGGATATAGAAATAGCAACTTAAACCGCGGCAGCGAACCGGTGCCGGAGGCTTAAAGAGTTTACAATTCTTTACATAGTTTGCAGAACCATTAGAAG
>JANNGV010000289.1:0-2398 GCA_031404055.1 Chloracidobacterium sp. | reverse complement strand
TTCGTCGTATAGATATGTGGCTGATTTTTTGCCGATCGGCGTGATCGTCAGTTGCCTGGCGTCAAACTCGTCATCCGCCGCCTTCAGGATGTCGTTGACCTGCGAGGTTCCGATAAACGCGTCAACTTCCGGCAGTTCCTTGATCAGATCGTCGCGGTAACGCTCAACCAGACAGCCGGCAACGATAACGCGCTTAGCTTTGCCGTTTGTTTTCCAGCGGGTAGCCTCAAGAATCGCATCGACCGATTCCTGCTTTGCCGATTCGATAAAGCCGCACGTGTTGACGACAACCGTATCGGCCTCTTCGGCGTTACTCGTAATTTCGTAGCCCGCCTCGGCAAGCTGCCCCATCATCACTTCAGAATCGACAAGATTCTTCGGGCAGCCAAGACTGACAAATCCTACTTTCTTCATACATTTTTCACCACATAGACACGGAGGCACAGTGATTTTTCACTATTTCTGATCTCTCTGTCTCAACGTCTCTGTGGTGGAAATTTCTTCTAACCAATTTTCAATTTCGTCGGCCTCATTACTCGACAGATGTTTCTCACCAAACCGCACGTTATTGTATTTCTCGGTGATCTTCACCGCTTCGGGCATCCCGACCGCGAACGCAAATTCGAGCGGCGTCTGATGCGGTTCTCGTGTAAATCCTCTGTCCTCCAGGATCGTCTGCATCCGTTCGTAAAATTCGATGATCGTCGCACGACGACGTGCAAAGAGCCAGTCCCATACATTACGCCAAACTTTTAATTTTACTACCTTTCGGTACATCCAAACAAGGAGCAGCAGGCCAACGAGTGCGACGGCCAGGTACAAAGCTCCGCGAACAGCCGCGGCGACGCTTGTCTCGATGCCCTTATCACCGCGGATCTCCTTCCACCATTCCGAGACACGATTAAAAAACTGGTTGATTACGCTGGACGTTTTGGACTGGTACTCGCCTACACTTTTCTTTACCGATGTAAACAGCGAACGCTGCTCCTGATTATCAAACGCGACAAAATACTGTATCCAAAATGTTTCGAGCGCCTCGAGATATTTGCCGAATTTGCCCGTGATGCCGACGGTTGTGCCGCCCGGACTTTGCCCGGCAACGGGCGTCGGATCAAACGGCACCCAGACATTCTCGCCGGGAAAATAGACCTCGACCCATGAATGAGCATTTTTTTGCTTTACGACAAAAACATCCGCCGTTTCGTTGTACTCGCCCTCCGAAAAGCCATTCACTATGCGCGTCGCAATTCCCTGCGTACGCAGCATGACCGCCATTGCGGTCGCAAAATATTCACAATGGCCTTCCTTCACGTTGAACAAAAAATCGGCGAGCGGCTGGTCGCCAGAAGCCTTTTGCTCAAGCGTATATCCAAAACTGTTTTGCAGATGTGATTCGACTAATTTCGCCGTGTCGTACCGGTTCTTCGATCCACCGGTGATCTCTGTGGCGAGTTGCTTGATCCGCGGGTCGATAGCCGCTGGAAGCTGCAGGTAGTTCGCCGCCTCGCCGGGATAACGTATATCATTGGCCCTTAGCTGAGCTTCGTTCGGCAAGGTGCGGTCCGACAGCACTTTGTAGCTGATGCGGTCGCCAACCCGCTGAAATGTAAGGGCTCCATGCGCGTCTTTATAAACGACCTGAAAATTGCCCTGGACACCGACCGCCTTTGAAAGAGAAAAAAGAACCGGCGTATCAAGCGGTTCGAGATAGATGGTTTGGAGCGTCAGGCTCTCACGGCCTGACGCAAAATCGACTTGGATAATATCGCGGTCGCCTTTCGCCTTCGGCTCTTTTGCGGATGATTTTGTACGGCTCCATGAGCGATTGTCGAACGTATCCAATGCGACGCCCCGCCAGCGGAGATTCGTTCGTTTCGCACCTTCGGTCTCGAGCCGCACACGCATTACGACTTCGTCATTCTGCTGAATGTTGCCGATACCGCCGAGCTTCACCGTGTCCGAAAAACCCGATGAAGTCGAAACGCCGCCCTGATTCCCGCCAATTCCGGCCCCGCCGACCCGCGGCAGAACGAAAAACATCGGCGTCGCGAAAAGAATGATAAGCCCGATCAAAATAAGCGCCGTTCCCGGCAGACGCCTTATCGGCATCCCGGCCAGTCTCGCCGCATCGGTCTTAGGCCCATTTGGGTTCGTCTTTTCGTTGGTGGCCCGGTCGGTCTTCTTAATCTCAAACAAAATGATAGTGCACACCATTATAAAGACGTACATGACAAACGACATCAGATACAAGGCACTGACGCTGAGGCCGGCAGCGAGCAATACTTCAAAGAACGCCATCAGGTAAAGGAACATCCAGTCGCGATCCGATTTCCGCTGCAAAAGCTTTATGGCCGTCAACGATAGGATGAGCCGTCCGAGTATGCCCGCAAGCATCGGC
>JANNGV010000288.1:0-4343 GCA_031404055.1 Chloracidobacterium sp. | reverse complement strand
ACAATTCAGCTATGAAAGAAGCAGTCAAGCACGGAGTTTGACCTGCCCGCTGCGGATAACCGAAAAAAGTGGTTGGCTGCGACAGGGTCAATGTTGGTGATCGCCGGATGGCGGCGCGACCTTTACTTGCAAAGAACTTCGGGATAAAACTTCGCCGATGATTGCTTGTTCTTCAGTGACCTAATTCATGCGATTGAACTCGTTATCAACTGTTCCATTCAGCTATTTGAGACTTCGCTTTTTGAAAAGCGGCCTATGGTCGTATCGGGTTTTGGGATGCCGGCGGTCATAACCAATGGACGGAACTTACAATTCTTAAAGAAAAGTTGGTTCATGAATTAGTTTAGAGACTCGCCGGCACCCGTCAGGCATTCATCTCGTTAGGTGCGGTTTTCATTCCGGTTCTTTTGTCAGCTTAGGGTCAGGCGGCACATTTCGGACGCGAGTTAAAAGTCTTCCCTTTAAAAACCTGCTTCGATTTCGTCGCCGGTATCATCCGAGTACGGCTTCATCGAAAGCCACATCGCACGCATCGTCGCGAGGATCTTCCGCTGAGTCGATAACCGGGCGTGGACCTCGTTCCTGGTATTTGCCAGAGACTGCTCGTAGGCTCGTTTGAACGAGTTGTCGGTCCGCGTTCGCCTCGCCGCTTCGAAGACCTTTCTCGACACATCCTTGAGCGAGCCGTTCCCGGCATTGTCGAGCCGCGGATGCGAGAGACGTTTGCCGTTCGACTCGCGACGCGTGATCCCCAAACGGCAATACCGCCAGAACTTGCGCTTATTGGAGAACCGCTTTGGCGTCTGAACATAACCGACAAATCGACAGGCCGTGATCGGCCCCACACCCGGCACATCTTCGAGAAGGGCGACCTCCGGGAACTGCTTTGCAAACAAAAGCATCGCCGCTTTCGCTTCGGCCCGCATGTCGATCATCTGATTCAAAACGGCAAACATCTGCCCGATCATCTTCTTTATAGACGGCTCGGTGATCGAGTCGCTCAACTCGCTCTGCCCATCACCGCCAAACACGCGGGCGTCCTTGCGGATAACGCCAAGCGTGCGAAGCCGGGCCTTGATCTTCGACTTCTGCCTCGCCTGCTCACGGCTCATTGTTTCGTAATGCACGACCAGATGCTTGAACGTCCGACGAGGCGCATCCGTCTCGCAGTAAACTTCGTGAACGCGGCCCAATCTCAGCAGCTCGGCCAGCTTCGCGGCGTCGCGCTTGTCCGTCTTAAGCGGGTCGTGTGCGATCCACGCAAGCGTGCGCGGATGCGAAACGACAACCTTATCAACAAGCGGCCTGATAATCCCCGCTGCCCACCCCGATAGCTCCCCCGCCTCAAGATGAACACTTGCCTCGCCGCCCAATCCGGTGAAAGCACTTCGCAAATGCTGCTCCGATGTCGGAACAACCCGCGAAAATCGAAGCGTCCCATCCCCATTCATCACCGCCTGCTGACACCGGCTTGATCCCATATCCAATCCAACATATATTTGTTCCTGCATTGTCCAAAACCTCCACTTATCTAAGAGGCTCAAACAATGCACTCGACTGTCAAAAATCAAGCCGGATGAACCCAGGCTAAAAGCCCGACTTTCATCCTACCAATGGACGTGAGGGCGAACCAGCGACTTTGTATTTAGCTTGTCCGTTTCCCTTAGCTTGCGTACTGGCGGTTTCGCCCCACGTCATCTCAAGCGTTCTAAAGGCGAAGGTTTCGATTTACATAAGGCCTTTTGCAAAATCGCGGAAGATAATTCGACGTTTTGTATAAAATCGTGCATCATAGTGCCATATTCCTTCTCTCGTATCAGCAGTGATACGCTCGTCAAAGGCAGTTTCTGGATTGGTTTGAGAGCAGGCGGTTAATAGTTAATAGAAGTAGCTCTTGAATTTTTGAGTGTCCGAATTCCGAAACTTCGCTGCAGAAAGTCTTTCTCCGAAGGTCACCCGGTTCGTAAACTTCTTTAGAATTCCCGAAAAGGGAAAAGGTAGAAAAATTAAATGTCAATGAAACTTTATGTAGGAAATCTTTCCTTCAATACATCGGATCAGGATCTTAGCACTCTCTTTGGCGAAGTCGGAACTGTCCAGTCAACCAATATTATCCAGGACCGCGAAACGGGCCGCTCACGCGGATTCGGCTTTGTGGAAATGTCTTCGAAAGAAGAAGGCCAAAAAGCGATCGCCACGCTTCACGGCAAAGAGATCGACGGCCGCGAGCTGAAGGTCAACGAAGCCAAACCGCAGGAAAATAGAAGCGGCGGTGGCGGCGGCGGCGGACGCGGCGGTTATGGCGGCGGCGGTGGAGACCGCGGCGGTTATGGCGGCGGCGATCGCGGCGGCTACGGCGGTGGCGGCGGTTACAGCAGCGATGGCGGCGGCTTTAAGGGCTCAGGCCAGGCAGGCAGCAAAGGCGCCTATTAGATTTTGGCACGGCGATGTTTGTCAGAAGGAAGAGTATCCGACGCTTGAGGAATTCTTCTTATTCCTCTTATTCGGTTTTAGCTCCTCTTCGTCCGTGGTCAGGATTTGAATCCGACCACGGATCAAGAAGAACAAGCATGAGTTAGAGGAAAAAAAGCCGAATTTTGGTAGGAAATGTTGCAGCGTCGAAAGATCGGCAGCTAACAATTAGTAAAAGCCCCGTGCAATGGTTCGGGGCTTTTTTTGTTCCGTATCAAACTGCGGTCGGCAAAAATTTTGGTGCTCTTCTCGCTTTTGTTGCCTGCTCGAATGAATATGCGATCTTGATCAAAGTCGCCTCCGAAAATGCCCGTCCAAAGAATGAGATGCCGATGGGCAATTCGCGTGCAAATCCGGCCGGAACGGTGATGTTCGGGTAACCGGCAACCGCCGCGAGCGATGAGCTGCCGACATAGCCGCTGCCGCAATCACCGTTTACAAGATCGATCATCCACGTCGGAGCGTTTGACGGACCGACGATCGCATCCAGCTTGTTTTCATTCATTACCTTGTCGATTCCATCTTCACGCGCATATTTGCGGCAGATTTCTACTGCATCCAGATATTCCTTGTCGGTCAGCGGGCCTTTCTTCGCTGACGATTCGAAAATGGTTTGCTTGAAATACGGCATTTCACGGACGGCGTTGTCATTGTTAAATTTGATCAGATCGTTGAGTGTCTTATATTTGGAACCACGCCCGCGCAAATACTTTTCGATGCCATCCTTGAATTCATACTGGAGCACGATAAATTCGGCATCCCCAAACTTGCGGAGATTCGGAAACTTCACGTCGATCAATTGCGCACCTGCCTTCTTCATCGCTTCGAGTGCCGCATCCGTTACTGTATCGACCTCGGCGCGTCTTCCCCAAAAATCGCGTGCGACGCCGATCCGTGCACCGCGCAAACCGTCCCTCTGCAAAGAACTAGTGTATGAACTTCGCTCGCGGCGTTTTCCGGCGGCAGTTGTTGCCGGATCGTCTGGGTCGGCCGCATCGAGAATATCCAACAGGAATGCGGCATCGGCAACACTTCGCGTCATCGGACCGGCCGTGTCCTGCGAAGCGGCAATTGGAATAATGCCGCTTCTAGATACCAAACCAACCGTTGGTTTTAGACCGACGAGGCCGTTTATCGACGCCGGACAAACGATCGAACCATCCGTTTCCGTTCCAATACCGATCGCGGCAAGATTTGCGGCGATGGAGGCACCTGTGCCCGACGATGAGCCGCATGGATTTCTATCCAAAATATAAGGATTTCGAGTCTGCCGACCGCGTCCGGACCAACCGCTGACCGAATCATTATCGCGGAAATTGGCCCACTCGCTGAGGTTTGTTTTGCCTAAGAGAACGGCACCAGCCTCACGCAAACGCTGGACGATGAAGGCGTCCTTCGCCGGTGTCGGAGCATCTAGTAATGCGAGGCTGCCGGCGGTCGTTTTCATCTTATCGGCCGTGTCGATATTGTCTTTGATCACAATCGGGATCCCGTGCAAAGGGCCTTTCACATTCTTCAGGCGGCGTTCGTTATCACGCTGACGGGCTATCGCCAAAGCGTCCGGATTGACCTCGATCATCGAATTGATCTTCGGATCGATGGCCTTTATACGTGCGAGATACCAGTTGGTTATTGCCTCGCTGGTCAGTTCGCCTTTCTGCATAGCTGCCGTCAATTCGGCAACCGACTTCTCGGCCAGATCCAGTGGCTTAATGGCGGTATCGGCTCCTGCAACCGTTGAAAATGCAAGCAAGCCGACACCTGCTGCGGCACTCATCTCAATAAAACCCCGGCGATTCATCGAATTCATAAGTCTCCCTTAATTTTGTGTATTTGAAGCATGGATCGGCGGATGTTCCATCTGTTCCAGG
>JANNGV010000287.1:0-7420 GCA_031404055.1 Chloracidobacterium sp. | reverse complement strand
CCACGAGCAACGCGGTAGATGGGTTGGGCCGGTGCGGGAATTGCCTTGAAGCCATCATCCGATGGCGACTTTCGGTAAATATGAATTATCACCTTCCTTCTTACTTAGGTGACACGGTTACGTTGACGGCCCGGGTACGACAGAAGGCGGAAACCGCCCAGGTTGTAGTGCTCGACGTGAAGTTCATAAGTCAGCTATCCGCTAGGGTTGTGGTTTCCGGAAAAGTGCAAGTATCTCTTAGAGATGAGCAATTCTGCTGAAAAAGATCGAGCGGTTGTCATTACTGGAGCGACGAAAGGACTGGGAAAAGCTCTTTCCTTTTCCTTCGCAAAGGCCGGCTATGAGGTGATAGGGGTTTATCGAACGGACTCGGGCGGCGAGGAAACCATGGAGTCGGAGTTTAAGGATAAGAAACTTCCCGGCTGTTTCATTAGGCAGGACATTACCGAAGACGGAAACTGGATAGAGTTCGATGAAATTGTCGAAGCGAACCGAGATAAGCACTTCACCCTAATCGCCAACGCATCATCGCCGTTCATCCCGAAGCCATTTCATCTCATCGACTGGACCGAAATTTCCGAGCAGTTAGAGGTAAACGTGAAGGGCACGTTCCATTTATTCAGACGCCTTCTGCCAACCATGGTCAAAGCCCGCAGCGGAAACTTTATCACCATTCTATCTTCTGTCCTTCAAAATCAACCTAAAGGTTTTGCGGCCTATCTTACCGCTAAATCAGCATTGGAAGGTCTTACAAAAGCCGCCGCCGCCGAGTACTCGGAGCGAGGTCTTCGAGTTTTTTCGGTTTCACCCGGATTTATGAAGACCTCGCTGACCGATGCATGGAGCGATCACCTTAAGACACTGATTGATTCGAACGACGGGGGAATTCAAACGCCAGACAATGTTGCCCAAAAGATCCTGGCGTTGACTGAAGATCCTGAAACAAACGGTCGGGGTGAAAATTACTGCTTGGACAATTTTCATAACGCAATTCAACAGTAAGCGGCGCACGAATGTACATCTGACCACCAGGGAGGAATCTCAATCTTTTCCTGGCTAATTCTTCTTTCTCCGGATGGGTTTCGAGCTGTTGAGTCGGCGAGCTATTTTGCGTATATCGTGATCACACCAGCTGATGGGATGCTTGCCGTCAGGGGCTGACCTGTAGCCAAAGCGACGTCGGCCGAGTCGATATCGTACTGACTCGCGGTAGTGTATTTGACGCCGTAAGACCCAACCGGGAGTCCTGAGACTTCGAAAGACCCGCCTTTAAGAGCCTGCACAACCACCACATACTTCCCATTCGTATTGATAAAAGCTAACGGATCGAAGTTGGTACTGCCGGTCAATGCCTCCACTCGTTGAGCTCCAGCTCTAACAAACTTAAAATACTGGCGTAGAAATTTCGTTCTGCTGCCCATGGTAATGACCGGGGCAGCTGCATTGGAGTCGTCGATGATGTAATACCGGTCACCGCCATCAGGTCCCCAACTGGTTGGCCCTGCCAGACAGTATTGCTGCCAGGAAGAGTTTCGGCCCTGCTTGATGTCTTGGTGCACCGTTGCTTGATCAGCGCCGATCCATTCAAGCATGGAGGTCCGCTTGTTGTGCAGCAGCCCGCGATTCGCTATGTTCTGCAGAACTGTGTCGGTTGCGCAGCAGTATCGGTGATACGAGAATTCACCAACATACGGCATTGCTCCGGCCGTTTGCGCGATTTGGTCTATATATAGCGGTGCGTTGGCCGCGTTTGTTGTGGATGGAGCAGTAAAGTTCGGCGTGAAACCATTGGCAGCTAACTTGTCTCCGGCGGCCTTTATGGCTTGGGCAACCTGACTTGCGGACCAATTTGCCGTCGACGTATCCGGCTCGAGAATGACCTCCCAAGCGTTGGGAACGAAGCCGAAGGTGCTTTGCATGTGCTGATAGGTTGCAAGGACGAACTCGGCGTATTCAACCGGGCTTGTCTTATGCTCGAACGTCGAGGACCCGAAATCCACATAATTTAAATTGACCCACAGTGACTCGCCTCTCGCCTGTAAACGCTGTCGCATGGGTATGACAATGGAATTGATGCCGCTGTCGAGCTGGGTCCATTTGAAACCGTTTGGGTTAATGCTATTAGGATCGGCATTGTCATCGATTATCTCGTACTGTTTGGCTTTGTATTGAGTTTCGGTGATTTGACCGTTACGCCACTGTGTAAAGTAGTCGATCGGATTTTCTGCCCCGCTCATAATCTCGAGCCGGATCCTATTTAAACCGAGATCGCTTATCGCAAGATCGAAGAGTTGATTCTTGTAATTATTCCACGCGGCGGAGTAGAGTTCCCCGGCTTGAGCGGTGGCTTCCCATCCCTGCATCGTCTGATATCGAATCGACGGGATTACGGAAATATTATTTCCCATCGGTTGATTGATGCCGCGAGAAAGCACTATAACCGTGGTTGTTTGGACATTACCGGCGGCGTCATAGGCTTTGGCCTGCAAACTGTGTTTTCCGCTCGAAGCCGTTTCCCAATTAAAGTACACCAGCACATCGGGCAAGTTCGGCGAGACATTATTTGTCGCGAATAGAACCCGATCTACATAAAGTTCAACGCGGGTAACTCCAACATCGTCGCTCGCTCCTACGGCTAGCGGCACCTGATTATAGGTGCGCGAATAATGGTGCAGGCCGATAAACTTAACAGTCGGAACTGCCTGATCGAGCGGATCTGGTGAAGGAACCGAACCGCGGCATCGAGAACCCTGCGTAAATAGAAACGCAATTACTACAACAAAATAGAGAACTCGGCTGGCATGAATCTCTCTTAACATGGCAAAAATATCCTTTTAGATCGAGAGCCGATGGAGGTACATAAGTTGTATGAAGGAGAACAGTGTCAATCTGATAGATATCCGAAGTTTTTAGCGGGTCGAGTCGTCACTTTGGGCATAGTGACTTATTCAAACACTATTTCCAGCAGATATTCCCACAGACTAAATGTCAAGACAAATTATCCTCCTGAATTTGCTTAAGAGACCAGAGCTGTGCGGTTCAACCCTTATATTGATCGAATTAAAAAAGACACGTCAGCGAATCGCAGCAAAAATATCGGTTTCAGCGTGCGTCGAAAACCGCAACTTTCGGCAGGGATGCGCTGTAAAGTCATCGTGGCGCCTTGTTAGTATCTTCCGGCCTAAGAACGCTTGGAAGATGCGTGCAGTGAGGTAGCTATTGAAACAGGAATAAGCGAAGTTCTTCCAACTTCACGTGATAAATTACAACGGCATTATAGAGTGACCATGCCGCCACCGTCAGCAGCAGAGGCCTGTCCTGCAAAAGCATTTTGCTCGGATTACCTCCATTTTCCGGGTTATTTATAAGTGCCAGATAACGCAGCATGCCATAAATGACAAAGACGCTACCATAGATCAACGCATCCGTTCCAAATCGCTCGATGGTTTCCGGTGCCACTGTATAAAGGGCGTAAGAAACGATAGCCGCGCCGATCAGGATAAGGTTGACCTGCTCCAGATATCCAACCGAATATTGTCCAAGGACCTTACGGTGCTCCGAGGCGTTGTTGGATAAGATCAACAGTTCCTGCCGCCGCTTGGAAAAAGCGAGAAACAATGCAAGCAAGAATGCACATGCTATTAACCAGTGGGTCGGCACCACCGCAATAGCCACGGCTCCGCCGACTACGCGAAGCACGAATCCGGATGCGATGACAATACAGTCGAGCACCATGACCCGCTTCAACAACAAGCAGTAGGCAAGCGTCAAACCAAGATAAAGAAGAGCAATCAGAAAGAATCTGGTGTCTAACTGCCAGGCTAGAAGAAAAGCGGTTGCCGCGAGGGCCGAGGCCAGAGTGAGGGCTATCGACACCGGCAACTCGCCCGAACTGATCGGCCGATGCCTTTTTTGCGGATGAGCCCTGTCTTCATCAGCGTCTAGCCAATCGTTAAAGATATAAAGCGAACTCGACAAAAAGCAGAAAACGCCAAATGCTAGCAGAGCATGCCCGACGGCCGAAATTTCAGTTAACTTCCGGCCAAACAGAAGCGGAGCGAAAATGAACAAGTTCTTTACCCATTGATGGGGACGCATTGCTGACACCGCCAGCTTTAGCAATCCTTTTTTCCTCAGGCCTATATCGCTATCGGCATCTGAGAGAATAATCGGTAATTCTTTTGACAAACTTTCAGAATAGCGTCGCTGCATAAGGTGTAACTTTGCCACTAGTTAAACGTGATATTCGGTCAGTATTGGTCGCGGAAGACTTGCAAATAGACAAACATACCCACACTTTTGGCCGGACATGCCATCAACGTTGCGTTGCTGTTGAATCACCGCCGACCAATACGATGCTGGACCGAGGCCGGAACCGCCGTGACGCCAACGCTCGCGGGTGCTGATTTTGGCCTGACTCCCTTAATTCCTTCCCAAAAAATCCGCAGTAAGAAACGAGTTCCGTGTCTTACCACCCGCGATTTCATTTTGCCTCCGGCGCGTGCACGTTCGTGGCTCTGCACTTCGGCGACGCGATAGCCTTTTCGCATCGTATTGGCGATGATCTCGATCTCAATCTCAAAAGCCTTTGAAGTGTATTGGTAATCTGTAAACACATCCCGGCGGAACACTTTGAAACCGTTTAAGGCGTCCGAAAGGTATCGGTGTGTGCAAAGACCGAGCATCGCGCTCAGGAATACGTTCCCGAGAGCTCTAATGTGCGTATATTCTTCGCTGCCGCCAACCACTCGGGACCCGATGACGAGCCCAACGCCTTCTGTAAGAGCCTCGAGCATTCGCGGCAGATCTTCAGCCCGATGAGAATAATCCGCATCGAGCATTACCAGAACTTCGCCGCTAGCGGCTTCGAAGCCAGCTCTTAAGGCCATTCCCTTTCCCGGCTTTCGCTCGTTTTCAACCACTCGGGCACCGAACGACCGTGCGATGTTCGCCGTGGCATCCACGGAATGGTCGTCAACACAGATCACTTCGAAATCGTATTTCGGCATATCGGCGATGGTTTTGTTGAGATCGTCCAGGATGTTACCTAGGGTTTCTTCCTCATCCTTGGCGGGAATGATCACGCTGATCTTTTTCATATACAGAGCCTCCAACCAAATTTTTTCGCCTCCCCAAGTTAGTTGTTTTCCTTCACAGCGACCAGAGTCTTGAATGCCATAAGGCTTCTCCAGCCGTAGTCGATGTAGATACTCCGAAACCTGTTCCGCTGCAAGATTTCCCGCCCTTCCCTGCTCGATCTCAATTGAGAGATCTCCGGCGGATGAAAACTGAATTTCTCCTCTTTGCTGCCGTAATTAATAAACAGTTCAACAAATCGCAATATTTTCTGCGGCACTGAATCCGCGCCCGGCCACAACAGTATGATCCGATGTCCCGGCTTGAGAATGCGATGCAACTCAGCCATGATCCTGTCGATCTGTTCGTGCGTAAAATGCTCCATCACACCTACATTCCAAATGCCGTCTATCGAATTATCCGCGTACGGCATATTAAAGATGTCGCCGCAAACCCTTGAATCCATAATCGGATGGCATTGCCTCAACACCGGCTGCACGATGTCCGTGGCGACCAGTTTTCTATCTCCGCCGCACTTATCGATTCGCATCGAAGTCTCGGCGGTCCCTGATCCCGCCTCGACAAAGATACCCTCCGCCGGAAAATACCGGTTTATGAAATAGCGCACGGTTCGGGCAAAAACGGCTTTCCGATAAAAGCTGAAAAACCGCTGCGAGATGCTCTGCTGTCGATCGTCGGACCAATGTTCCGTCCAGGCATTTTGGCTCTCCGAGCCATCTAATCTAGTTCGCACATCAGCATTCATGGTCATTTGCTACGCCGCCATTCGAATTTCCGGCACGGAAATCTCTTTATTAGGAAACAGATCGCGATTCACGCTAAGCCAACTGACCAGATTTGCTACACCTTCAACTGATGAAACCTGCGGCGCCCATCCAAAATCCTGCGCTGCCCGTTCCAGGTCGCTCACGTAGACGAGCTGATCCCCGGGACGCCAATCGTCGAGGTCAAATTCCAGCCGTCTTCCAAACTGCTCTTCGAGCAGGGCTACGAACTCCAATAACGAAAGTGTGTTTTGCGGTCCGCCGCCAATATTGTATGCTCGCCCGCGCGTATGCTCGATATGTTCGATCGCAAGGTCGTAGGCTCGAATGAGATCGTCTATGTAGAGCACATCGCGGACCTGCTTGCCGTCGCCATATATCGTGAACGGCAGACCCTGCATCGCGCGGATAGCAAACCACGCAACCCAACCCTGGTCCTCGATACCGAATTGATGCGGCCCGTAGATACAAGATTGGCGGAACACAACACTGTTCAGTCCGTAGATCCGAGCGTAATCCAGCACATACTGATCGCCGCAGCCTTTCGAACAGCCATAAGGGGAGTAAAACTCTAACGGTCGTGTCACCGGTACGCCCGTATTCAGGTCCGAATACACATAACGTCCTTCACGCTCGGTCACAGCCAGGTCGTCCATCTTTCCGTAAACCTTGTTTGTTGAACTGTACAGAACGACCGGACGAGAGGTGGATGAGCGAACGGCCTCCATAACGTTAAATGTGCCGCGTGCGTTGATCTCAAAATCTTCGACCGGATCGGTAACGGAAGTGGTGACGGCTACCTGTGCCGCTAAATGAAAAACGACATCCGAATCGTCTACCAGCATTTGAAATTCTTCGCCGAGCCACCGCACGTCTCCACGCACGACCCGGAGGCGGTCCGTGTGCCGCGAGGCTAGCCAATCGAGGTTAGTTTCTGTACCGGCCCGTGAAAAATTGTCGAAAAGCGTCACGTACTTGCCCAGCTTCAGATAATGATCAGCAAGATTGGTCCCGATAAAACCAGCTCCGCCCGTTATCAGATAGTGTTCGTTCATTGTCGGCGTACTCCGAGTCATGGATTACCGATTAGTCTGGCAAATGGCAGTGATTAATACATCCACGTTTTGTGTAAGTTTAGTTGGCTAAATGTGGAAAAAATGACGGCACTAATAATCCCGGGGAACGAGAATGCTTATCTCGCTAAATCCGTACGGCATGTCGCCGGGAGCGATCCCTGAAACCGGTTTGATTCTCCCGACCTCGCGGTAATTTTCGTACAATGAATTGCGAATAGTACTCGACCGCGACCAAAACTCGTGGTCGTACCAGAAATTGCCTGAATGAAAATTGCGGACGAGTATTTTTTCGTAGTAACGCTCACTGAGGCGCTCAAGTATCCCGGAAAAATCTCCGGTCTGTGAATAGCCGCGTTCCCCGATCGACGCTGCGCGGTCTTTCATTACTGTGCCGGATGGCTGGTAGACCCATGTTCCGAAGTCTACCAACACGCGATCGATCGGCTGTCCCGCAAATTCGTTCTCGATCTCGCGTACATATCG
>JANNGV010000286.1:0-5004 GCA_031404055.1 Chloracidobacterium sp. | reverse complement strand
GGCGCGAGGCCTGGTTCACGACGACGCCTCGCTCGGGCGCGCAAGCGCCATCCTCTATGGCGCGAACACGCTCGGCAAAACGCACGAAAGAAAAACTGCTGCCTTCATGCGGTTATCATAGCGTGTATTGGTGGAAGTTGTGAAGAATTAATCTATGCGGTAGGCCTTATCCTTCCATACAACTACGACCGTGTCCGAAAAACTGTCGGCAATATAACGCAAACCGCTGTCGAGTTTTCTGAAGTCACCGGTACCGCGGCGAATGTTTGTGGTCGTCTGTCCGCGATATGCCGATTCATACCAGACGCCCTGTCTGAGGTCGAAGGTCTTGCCAGCGACCTGCCTTCGATTTGATACAGCGGAGGCGTCGGGCTTTGCGGCTTTCTTTGACGCAAGCTCGTTTTCCCGCATCCGCGCATCGTTCCGCTGTTCATTTCGGCTGGGGCCTTTCTGTACCTTAAATGGCCCGCCGGCACCTGCCGGAGCTTGCTCCTGCATTACTTTGGATTCGGCATTCTGCTTATCGGCGTCTTTCAAAAGCACAGCACGCTTTTCCCGGCCAAGCATCGTCGTCTGATCATCCGCCTCGACAGGCCTCTCTTTTGGCGGCGGAGGCGGTTGCGGAGCCGCCGCGGTCGCCGGAGCGTCACGCCCCGTTTCAGTTCTATCGGCCGATATAGCAGGTGGCTGATTTTTCGAATCCGCCGGTGTCGCAGAAGTGTTAGAAGCAAAGGCTGGATTTGGCGACGCGGCCGATGAATTTGCTGCCGAATTCGCCGCGTTTGCCATAGTGTTCGCGGCAGTATTCATAGCATTCGCGGATATATTAGAGTTATATGAGCCTGCTGCGTAGTCCAAGTTAGGGCCGCTTGCCGTCGGCTCGTCCGCACGCGTCTGCGATACCTCCGAACTAGAGTTACCGCCTGAATTTCTCATAACCGAGATCGCCAGAAAACCGCTAAACAACAGGACAAGGCTTCCCAACACATATGCGAGATTTGGGAACAAGAAGAGCTTTCGATACCATGGCACGACATTCTCGACAATTACTGGTGCGGAAATGGCCGAAGCGGTTTCGATCCCGGCCTCCGAGTTAAGCACAATGACGCTCGAAAGCGTTTTTCTGCACCGGTCGCAGTCCGCAAAATGGGCAAAATAAGCCGGCTTGGCGGATTCGGGAACTGCATTTTCGGCAAACGCAGATATCTCGTCCGCGTCGAGATGAAGTGACGCGAATTCACTTACCGTTATGGTTCGCGCACCTCCTTCCTTTCGCAGAAGAGCATCTATTTCGTTGTCGAATTCCATTTCCATTTTTATTTAGCCACAGAGGTCACAGAGTTAAATGAGAAAATCAATAAGAACATACTAAAAACACATCGCCCGCCATTCGCGGCCCCGCGTTTTTAGACGCCAAATTAATTTCCAAATATCTCAGTGCACTCTGTGGCTACGGTTCTCGTAACCCATTTACAGAACGACTCAGGCAAAAAAATCTTGCAGGATCGTCAATGCGATCAAGACCGCGAACAGCTTTTCGAGGTTTAGGCCGAGCTTTGAGGCGGTGTCGGATAAATACCGTTTCACCTCGTCGTCCGTCCAGCCGTGCTGCTCACGCAGCGTTTTTTCGACCGATTTGCGTATCTCGGTCTGCACACGAACCAGCTTTCTGCTAGCCGTAGCCTCGTGATAACCGAATGTCGCGGCGATGTCCTTTAGCTTTAGATCGTCGAAATAATAAAGCTTCATTATCAGCCGGTCTTCCGGGTCAAGCGTGGCGATGGCTTCGCGAACGGCAGCAGAAACGTCGCCGGCCGTCTGTTTTTCGGTCAGTATATCTTCGGGATTGTCAGCATGCGAAACTACGTGGTGATTGTTGTTATTCTCCGACGCCTCGTTCGCAAGATTCTCGAATTCACGGTTTTCTTCGATCTGGACGAACTTCGATTGCTTTCTAAACTGATCGACCGCGAGCTGCGACACGACCGCCCGCAGCCAGCCGGCAAGCGAACCACGGCCGGAATAATATGCCAGCTTGCTCTTCTTGTTGCCGTCTGCGTCTACGCGTAGGCCGTAAAGCTCTGCCCAAATTGAACTTGCGAGATCTTCTGTGTCTTCTGTATTTGAAGCGAATTTGCGGGCGGCGGATTTCACCGTCGAATCAAAATTTGCGACCAGGTCTTCCCATGCCTTTTCGTCGCCCCGTTCGCACGCGATAACCAGACACAGATCATCGGCCCGGATCTCGTCGATAAATGCTTTGATCTCAGAGTGTTCCGGCCGCGCGTTGTCACGAAGAAGATATTTACCCAAACAAAGATGGATCCGCACCGATATGTCCGAACTTCGAAGCCCGCGCGAGTTGCCGGCCCGCGACAGCAAGCGTTCAATTGCATCGGTAACCGTACTTTGGAGATTTTCAGCGATCGCATTCATGCTCAAATCTTCAGAAGTTTAGCACTAATTGAATGAAAGCTGGAACATATCGGTTTGTATGGAGTCTAATTTACATGGAAGAAGATTCGCGATGAAGTTATTTACTTCAACATTAGCAATGCTGATTTTCCTAAGCTTGGCGCAGAACGCGACCGGCCAGGCAAAGCTTGCGAAAACCCGAAGGGCACCGCCGAAAATCATAAGCTGTGGAATTTGTAATCAAGAAGCTATTTTCTTGCCAAAACCTGTATATCCAGCTGCTGCAGCCGAAGTAAATATATCCGGTTCCGTTAGTGTTGAGATCCTGATCGATATTGAAGGAAATGTTATTGAAGCAAAAGTGGCAAGGGGTCATCCACTCTTAAGATCGGCATCTGTAAAGGCGGCGCTTAGAGCAAAGTTTACTCCCAAACTTTTGAGCGGAACTCCTGTCATGGTCCGCGGATCAGTAGTTTATAATTTTATCTCCGGCAAGTTTGAAGATCCAAAAGAAAATGTGGCAACCAAGATCGGTATCGTAAACGGTCGGGCGACGAGTTTACCCAAACCTGAACATTCCCAAGAAACGAAGAATTTATGTGCGGACGGCAGGGTTGAAATCGAAGTGATTATTGGCGAGGACGGAGCCGTCACACAAGCGACCGTGATATCGGGGGATGATCTTTTGGTCGAATCTGCCCTTGAAGCAGCAAAAAGAGCAAAGTTTCAAACCTATCACGGACCACCGATCAATACGAGAGGAATATTGGTCTACAATTATCCGTCGGGGATTAAATGTGTCGATGTCGGGGTAGTCAACAAAAAAGCGATTAGTCTGCCAAAGCCAATAATTAACGGAAACGCAATTATCGAAAGACCGATCGAGATACCGGTGCGAATTGTGATAGACTTAGATGGAACCGTCCTGGCGGCACGAGCTTTAAAGGGACATCCATTGATTAGACGTGACTTGGAAAATGCCGCCCGAAAAGCTAGGTTCTCGCCGACACTAATCAATTCCAAGCCGTTCAAAATAAAAGCGACAATTGTGTATAAGATCAGGCCCGATCGAACCGTCGAATTTTGACTGCGCTTGTGCTAAAGGGCGTTTTTCACTGGTGCACAGACGGTAACGAAACCTCCGTCCAAAAAATATAAATGCTGCCAACGTTGTTTCATATATGAAACATTGTTTCGTAACGAATGTAGATCTTTGACAATTTAATTACCGACGCGGCATATGGGCTTGTCCTGAAATAGGTTGACACTAAAAAACCGTGGGACAGTGGGACAGTGCATCACGCGTGCCGATAGGTACATTGTTATCAATAACTTACGGATCGCGGCGGCTGTCCCGAAAGTGTCCCAGGCTGGGACAGCCGTCACAGTGGTTTAGCGGGCTCTATCTGTTTTTATTTCAAGTGTTTATGCAGGTACGAGATGATCTTGTATCCATCCAGATAGACCCACGGTTTTTCGCCCAAAGTATAGTGTCCGCAGGGAATTGCGGCTTTGCCGTGTTTAATCTTGCGGCGACGGAGTTCGCGCATTACGTCGCGGGAGAGATCGACGGGGAAGCTAAGGTCGTAGAGAGTGTAAATATAACGCTGCGGGCGTTCGGGCAAGGCGGCGAGCTTGTCCATGTAGGCAAGCGGCGAAATCGGCAGCCAGTATTCGCGAAGCTCTTCAAGCTCGACATTATCGCCGATGCCTTGTTTTACGTGATAAGTCGACAAGCCGTTCCAGACTACATCCGCGACATAACCCGAAACGTGATTGAAAACGGCTGCGTCGATCGTCATATCGTGAACGAAAGCAAAAAAACCTACACACGAGCCGATGCTCGTGCCGACAATGCCAACTTTTTCATAGCCTTGCTGTTTGAGCCACGCGACCGCGGACCGCGTATCTACCACGGATTGCCTAAGCGATTGCAGGGTTCGCCCGACGTTAGGGGCGACAAGATAATCCGCCCGTTCAAGCTCCGGCGGCATGCGTTCTTCGTGATAAGGCAGAGTCAGCCGAAGTGCCGACAGGCCGACCTTATTGAAAAACTTGCATAGGTCGAAATACGTTCCGGCCTTTGCATTCCAATGCGGAAGGACGAGAACGGCGGATTTTTTGTTTGTTTCGTGCGGGAAGTATGTTGCGTAGGCGGTGTTGTTTTCGGGGGACGGCGTTGAAATGCCGCTTGTCGAAGTCAGTATTGGTGGGTGCGGAGAAAGAGGACCACCCGGACCGACCACCCCGTCCGCCGACCACCCCGCCGATGAAGCATCGGCACCCCTCCTCAAACCAGGAGGGGAGCTAAATCCCATCCCTCCTTTGAATGGAGGGGAACTTTTTGAGTCGAGGTCAAAATCGTTAATTTTTGGCGAGAAAAAGAACTCATCGCTATTTGCTACCGTGTGTTTCGAATATTCACGGAACAGCTTTCGCGGGTCGTCGCCGTTTGGGTGATCCGTAATAAATTCGGTTCCCCATTCGAAAGGGCGCACGACGCGATTGTCGTTCAACATCGCGGGAAGGTCACCGCGAGCGAGTTTTCGGCCAGGCCGTAGACCGGGAACATCGTCTCGGGCCGGAAGC
>JANNGV010000285.1:0-3712 GCA_031404055.1 Chloracidobacterium sp. | reverse complement strand
GACTATGACGGCGATGGCAAATCGGACGTGGCTGTGTTCAGGCCATCGGGCGGAACCTGGTACATCGTCGGGTCAACAGCCGGACAGATAATCAACTCGTTCGGCCAAAACGGAGACCTCCCGACGCAGGGAGCTTTTATTTACTAAGAATCAAATAGCCGCAAAAAGGCACAAAGGGCACAAGCAAGAGACATCTCGTTTTTCTCTTTCTGTGCCTTCTGTGTATTTTTTGCGGCTGCTCTTTGCTGCGTGCGAGGGAACCACCCCGACCACCCCGTCCGCGAAACGCGTCCACCCCTCCTAAGACAGGAGGGGAGCTAAATCGGACCTGCCGCGTCCGTGCAAGCAGGGATGCTAGCGCTCCGGTCAAAGAAGTGAAAAATCCATATTACAGATTCAATTCAGAGCGACGGCGTATTGCGATTTACTTTTACGCTTTTGAATGGTTCAATAGAAGTGGTTCGAAAGACTAAATCCAGTAGTGTTTTTTATGCGAAACACTCGGGCGGATGCCAAGCGTGATCCGTCTTGACAAAAATTCTCACGCCGAAACTTATGCCACGCAGAAAGTTCCGACACACTCAACGTTTTGATCCTGCCGGAGATCGTTCTCATCAGGAATACATCCTCAACCAGCCGGCTCAGCTTACAACAAGGTCAGAATTACTGCGTCTGATCCGGGGCGGGGAGGACACGTATCTTGAACTCAAGGTAAAACTCTCAAACCCCGAACGGATTACGCAGGGCATCGTGGCGCTGGCAAATACGAGCGGCGGGACGATAATTTTCGGCGTCAGCGATCAGCTCCGAATCGAAGGCTTGGCGGAGCCGGAAACAGTTCGCGATGAGCTGGTGCGGATCTGCCGCGAAGAGATAGTTCCGCCGGTTGTGCCGATGCTTGACATGATTGCCTTCGACAGCGGCAAACGCATCGTTGTCCTCGATATAGAACCGCGAAATCGGCCGTATCGAACCGTCGACGGGCGCTTTTACATGCGGTTCGGAGCGGAGAAGAGGGAAGTCGCCCGCGAGCAGTTGTCGATGTGGCTGGATGAGCTGCGACCGCTTGGATATGAAAATATTCCTTTGTTCAATGGCAATGAGAAAGATTTTGACGACGGGCTGCTTTGGACATTTGCGAGTGGTTTCGAAGAGATCAATCAGAACATCAACCTCTATCAGACAGCCGAATTTTTGAAAAAGGACCTGCTGCTTGCGGTTGGAACCGGTGATGATTTTTTCCCGACTGTCGCTGCTGTAACGCTGTTTGGCAAGGATGTACGCATTGCCGAGTTGTTCCCGCGTTCACGTGTTATAGTCTCTCGGTTTTCGGGTGAGAACGGCGATGCCGAGATGATCGAAACCATCGAGTTGCAAGGCAATCTGTTGTCCCTCTATGAATCGATACAGCGGTTTGTGCTGCGTTACGTCGATTTGCTGAAGGAGAAGCCGAAGAAACTGGCCGCGGTTGACAGCATGCACGTGCGGCCGCGGAGCGCGTATCACCTGTATGCAATCCGTGAGGCCATTTCCAACGCGATTGTTCACCGCGATCTTGCTTTTCGCGATATTCCGACACGCGTGAACATTTACGACAGCTCGATCGAATTCATCAACGCGCGGCGAACCAACGGCTTTGTTCCGCCAGCCTCACGCGCTATGCGCTACGGCATTACGCAACGGCTGAATCCGCAGATCGCCGCGGTATTTAACCGCCGCGAGTATGGTGCGAATGTTCCCCGAGGCGGGTTGCCGATGATACTGAAACAGGCTCTAAATTTTTCGGGACGAAAGGCGGAACTTAATACTTCTAATGACGAGTTTAAGTTGAAGATCTTTGGGTCCTAAAATCTATCTTGACATAAAGCCGATATCGGTTTAGCTTCAATTAGGTGCCGAATTCAGCATCTAATTTGTCAATGCTATGAACATAATACGAGATATAAAAAGCCTGAGCGTATTCAAACAAAATGCGTCAAAAATCGTTAAGGAAATTCAGGAGACAAAAGAGCCGGTTGTGCTGACCGTTAACGGGAGGGCAGCTGTTGTCGTACAAGATGCAGAAAGCTATCAGCGGCTGATCGATGCAAAAGAGTTTGCTGAGACGTCGGTGGTTCTTCGCAAGAGATTAAAGGACATAGATAATTCGGATCAATGGCCGACGTCCGAGGAGGTTTTTGACCGTTTTTCCAAGAAGTATGGCGTCTCATTCGATTGATCTATGAAAACATATCGGGTTCGGTATAATCCGGAGGCAATAAACGATATGGACGATTCCTTCGAATGGGGCATGCGAAACTGGGGAGAGTTGCAGGCACTAGCGTGGATTCGAGGATTGCATGCTCTTGTTCGAAAAAGGCTCGTTGATTTGCCTCTTAGCTGTCCGATCGCTCCTGAAGGTTTCGAGAGCGGTTTTGAAATTCGCCAACTCGTATATGGAAGATACAGAATTTTATTTACCGTCAAACAAGATGAGGTGCTCGTAATGTATCTTCGCGGACCATTTAATGGCTAGGCGAGGAGAGAGTCCTAATTAAGGCGAAATAACTCGGTATACATTTAGGTTTCCATACCGCTTCTCAGAGTCCTCGAAGACTCTTTCAAAATTCTGCTGATAGACCGATTCGCTAAATCCGCTGATAGTACTATTTTTCCGCACTCCATCATCGATTGCTACGTACGCTATCTTGTTTTCGTTGAGCATACGCGTTAAAGCCGAAAGATTTCGCTCCTGGAGTATCTTTCGGTAGACTTTCTCCCGCTCGCCGACCGTATAACCCGCGGTCCACGAAAAATACGTATTGCCAAGATAAAGCTTGCGGCCGGTAAACAGAATCGGATGCGAGAGAAGTGTATCGCTCAGGAACACATCCGTCGGTTCGGTATTTTCAAGCAGCCACGTGGTCAGGCGATCATTTTTGTGCGGAACGACGACCCACGAATCGTTATGCAGCGGGAACAGGTCGACGATTGATCCGAAGATCATCGCTACGGCCAATACCGCCGACAGGACGCAGCGATATAGGTTGGCCCGGCCGAGCATCCACAAAGCGTAAGCGGCGTATATAGTGGCGAAAATATTCCAGAGGTTCAGAAGTTTGTGGTTGTTGAAGGAATCGGTGCTGAGCTGGAGAATAAAAACGACGGGCACAAGCAGCGAGAAGGCGGCAAACAAGCGCCGGTGTGAGTTTGGGGCAAACCATATCGCGATCAGGAGCAGCAGCCATTTGAATCCAAATGTCCAGCCAAGATACTGGAACACCAGCGGAACCGTCGGGTCGGTAATTATGTAGCCCCAATGAAATAGAGCCTGTCCGGTCGGCGCGGTGTTGCCGGCACGCAGCATCAAGACCTGCGGAAGGCCGATCAAAACGATGGTCACTATAAGCAACGCGATATAGCGTCTTTGTGGAAAAAATATCAGCAGGCCGCCGAATACAACTCCCGCCGCCACAAAAACGGCGCTGTTAAAATACGGCAAAGCCGCGATCAATACGGCACAGAAGATCATCGCCTTGATATCCTTTCGGAAATCTTGCGAAGTATCTATTTCGGCCTCTATTTCAGAGATCTCCGGAAATGCCGCGACATCTGCCGTTGCCAAATCATTGCCATCTTCCGGCCATTCTTCGATCTCAGACACCGATTCAGCAGCCCTTTCCGGCGTCTGTGCGGCGATCGCTCCGCGGCGGCTGAAAAAATCGACCAGATA
>JANNGV010000284.1:0-3782 GCA_031404055.1 Chloracidobacterium sp. | reverse complement strand
AACAGGAAGAGCACGATGAGCACGATGACGACCGTACCGCCGATTCCGTAATACATCTTATTATCCTCCGTGTGTTCCTCACGCAGCAATGCCCGTGCCACGCGCTTTTGATCGCCTTCTGACACCATTACGTCGATATCCAGATTGCGTTTACGCTTGCTCGTTTTCTTCGTCAAAATATGACGAGCGTGCGAATGGCCGCGTTTGAATTTGCCCGACGCCGTCGAGCGAAAACGCTTTGCTGCGCCTTTGTGTGTTTTTAGTTTTGGCATTGCTCTGTCTCCTATCAGTTCTACTCTCTTTGCGAATGCCCGAATTTTATCGACATCATGGCATCGCAAATAATCACATAAACTCAAAATCTATTCACCGGTTGTTTCCGCCGCCGCTTCCGGAACAGGTTTTGCGACCAGCTTTTTAACAGCCGCCTTCTTTTTCGGCTCAGATGTTTCAACAACCGCCGCTACGGTTTCGGAAGGTTCCTGCGTCGTTTCGATGGGTGACGTCTCCGTTAACTCCGGTTCATTACTAACGACGGGTGCTTCCTCAACTTCATCAGCTTCTTTGGCCTTTTTGGTCGGAGCTTTTCTTGCGTCGCCGTCTTCCTTCTTCTTCTCCGCCGCCGGAGCGGCTTTCTTCTCGGCTATCTTTGCCTTTTTCGGTATGAAGATGGTGAACATTTGATAGCCTTCCATCTTCGGGTAAACCTCAACATCGGCAAGGTCGGCCAGATCGACCGTCAATTTCTTCAGTATCTTTGCGCCAAGCTCGCGGTGCGTCATTTCACGTCCGCGAAAAGCGATCGCCGCCCGCACTTTGTCGCCTTCGCCCAGCCATTGGCGGGCATGTTCCATGCGATAGTCGTAATCATGATCGTCCGTGCCCGGCCGGAACTTGATCTCTTTGACCTGCACGGTGACTTGCTTTTTCTTTGCTTCGTGGGCCTTTTTCTTTTGTTCGTAAAGAAACTTGCCGTAATCGATTATCTTGCAAACCGGCGGTTTTGCCGTCGGCGCGATCTCAACCAGATCAAGCCCCATTTCCCGTGCTTTCGCCACCGCGTCACGCGTGTCCATTACGCCGAAAGTCTCACCATCCTCCGTTACCACACGCACTGACGGAACCCTTATGCGTTCGTTCGTGCGGTGCAACGGCTCGCGAAAACGCGGGCGATTTCTATTTCCACCAAATCTTCTTGCGATACTAGCCTCCTTTTGCTATTTGCCTAACCGGTAATGATGACGTCGTGATTATGGTATTAAAGACTGTAACCACTCGACTAGTCTTGTTTCTCTTATTCATTATTGTTCATCTTGTTCGGTGGTAAAAAGAAAGAATTCCACCGCGGATCAAGACGAACAAGCACGAACAAGAGGAACAGAAACCGATCTTCTTTCGAAGATTTTCTTACGTCCACAAACCTAGAGACTCCGCAGCAGTTTTTGCTGCCGGATCATCTCTGTAAAGTCACTGAGCGGCATCGCGCCGATGTCGCCTTGCCTGCGTTCCCGAACGGCAACCGTGCCGTCTTCAAGCTCTTTGTCACCTAAAACTAACATATACGGTACCTTATGCATCTGCGCGTCCCGTATTTTCGCGCCGATTTTATCAGATTTCGTATTCGATTCAACGCGGAAACCCGAACTTCGCAACTCACTTGCGATTTTATCCGCATACTCGTTGATGCGGTCTGTAATCGGAAGCACGGCAACCTGTACCGGAGCTAGCCACAGCGGAAATGCACCTGCGTAGTGTTCAATCAACACGCCGAAAAATCTTTCGATCGAACCGAACAAAGCCCGGTGGATCATAAACGGCCGATGCTTCAGGTTATCCTCGCCGGTATATTCCAACTGGAAACGTTCGGGAAGATTGAAATCCAACTGAATCGTTCCCAACTGCCAGATGCGCCCAATCGCGTCCTCGATCTTAATATCGATCTTCGGCCCGTAAAACGCGGCTTCGCCTTCGATCCGTTCGTACGTAATATTCCTTTCGCGCAAGGCATTCGCCAACGACTCTTCGGCACTTGCCCAATCTTCATCTGCTCCGAGATACCCTTTGTTCTCGGCCGCACCACGAACAGAAAGCTCGAACTTCACGTTGTCGAAACCGTAAGTCTCAAAAACCTTGATCGCAAAGTCAAGACAATCCGAAACCTCCACGCTGACCTGATCAGGCCGCACAAAAAGGTGGGCGTCATCGACCGAAAATCCGCGAACACGCATCAGCCCGTGAAGCGTACCCGAAAGTTCGGCACGATAAACCGTCCCCATCTCCGAATAACGCTGCGGCAGGTCGCGGTACGAGCGCGGTGACGATTTGTATATGCCGATATGAAACGGGCAGTTCATCGGCTTTAAGCGATACTCTTCATCTTCGATGCTTGTCGGTGCGTACATCGAATCGGAATAATTGCCCTCGTGCCCGCTGGTCACCCATAAAGCGCGCTTAGCTATATGCGGTGTAAATACAAAGCTATATCCACGCTGTTCCAACTCTTCACGCAAGAGCCGCTCCATCTCCATACGGACAATTCCGCCCTTCGGATGCCACAGAATCAGACCCGGGCCGTAATCATCCGAGATCGAAAATAGATCAAGTTCCTTACCCAACCGGCGATGGTCGCGCTTCTCGGCCTCTTCACGCTGTTTTACCCACGCATCGAGATCTTCCTGCTTCGCAAATGCGGTTCCGTAGATACGCTGCATCTGCTGGTTCTCGGCGTCACCCTTCCAATATGCACCTGACAGAGCGAGCAGCTTGAACGCCTGTAATTTGCCAGTGTGCGGCACATGCGGGCCCATGCAAAAATCTATGAACGGAGAGCTGTCGATATAGTAAACACTGGCGTCGCCGGAAACCTTCTCCTCAATGAGTTCAGCTTTCAGCGGCTCATCGCGTTCCTTGAAAATTTCCAGTATCTTCGCTTTTTCAATATCCTCGCGCCGATAGACGAGGTTCTGCTTCGCCATCGCCTTCATCTTTTTCTCGATAACCGGGAGATCTTCTTCCGTCAGATTTCGCGGAGCGATAACATCGTAAAAGAAGCCGTATCGCGGGTCTTCCATTAACGCCGGACCGATACCGAGCTTTGTTCCCGGAAAAAGATCAAGAACCGCGGCAGCAAGAAGATGAGCGGTTGAATGGCGGATAACTTCCAGCCCGTCGCGTGTATCGGCAAGGATTGGGTTTATCTCAAACGTATAATCCGAACCATCATCTTCCACAAATTCCATCAGTGGAGGAATCTCGAGCGAATGATTCAAATCAACCTCTATTCCATTCACCTTCGCGGCCAGCGATTTCTTCAGAACATCGCGGTCAAAAGCCTTCAACGCATCCGCCACAGTCGCGGGCGCAGGAATAGTGCGTTCGTTTCCACCGTATTTTACGTTTAATTCGCTCATAATTTCGTAAATTGTTAATCGTGAATCGAAAGATTCAACCAACGATCACTTCGTGTTAATTCAAAAGGGAAGCAAGCTGCCCTTACGATTCACGATTTACTATTTACGATTCACTACCACTAAATAGATTTGATTCGATAAGAGCGACTTTGCTTTGCAGAATCCTAAGAAACTGCGATTGTCACGCCATTAAAAGCGTGTCGTAGTAGTTATAAAAACAGCAAAGTTCTTTGTAAGCATCTTAACGAAACTGTGAACGGTGAAATTTGAGTGATGAGCGAATCAGAAAGATAATGTTCACCATTCATCACTCACCATTAAAAACTGGTAGTCTCTAGCAGACTCGAACTGCTGACCCCTACCTTGTCAAGG
>JANNGV010000283.1:0-8055 GCA_031404055.1 Chloracidobacterium sp. | reverse complement strand
ACTTGACAAGTTGAGCTTCTCGGAAAATTCACCGACATTAATCGGGACTCTTTCGCTGCCCAAAACGGCGGGAACGGTTTTTCTGGTTTTGACGGTAAAGTCGTTAGAGAATTAACCCCACAGAAATATTTCGCAACCTTTACAGCCGCCCGGCGTGAATTAAATCACAGGGCGGCTTTTGTTCGGAGAGAGAATTTGCTGTAAAAAAGTATGAGTGTATGGCATTGGACAAAATCGAATCTCACGTCATGGGGGCATACGCTAGAGCTGTGTCTAAAGAGATTCAATCCGACCATCAGCTCATCGAGGCGACAAAGAACGGCGACGAAGCCGCGTTCGCGTCTATCGTCAGCAAATATCGCGGGCCGCTGACGAACTATTTATATAGATTTTTGAATGACTACGAAGAAGCAGTCGATTTGACGCAGGAGACGTTCGTTCGGGTTTATTTCGCGATTGACCGTTACCACACGGAGTATGCTTTTTCGACATATATTTACCGGATCGCCACGAATTTGGCGATAAGCGAGATACGCAAACGAAAACGGCGGACGATATTGTCGCTGACGGGTTTGTTTCAAACCGACGCGGAGGACTCAACAGAGTTTCAGCCGCCCGATAAACGCTCACTGCCGGATCAGGATTTGATCGAAGATGAGCGGGATAAGGTTATCGCAAAAGCCATTGCGGCATTGCCGACAAAATATCGTGTGCCGATAATTTTACGCGATATCGAAGGCAAAACTTACGACGAGATCGCCGAGATACTTGAACTCGGATTGGGGACCACAAAATCCCGCATCAGCCGGGCAAGAGGCCTGCTGAAAGAGAAGTTGAAACATTATTTTTAGAAACGATGAGTTACGAAGACAAAAAAAATATAGGCAGCGAAACGGAGATGCTTAGCTCTGATGAGCAGAACGTCTTTCGGCTGCTTTCGAACCTGAAACGTGTCGATGTACCGAAGGATTTCGATTTTCACCTAAAGGCAAGGATCGCAAACGCGTCGCCCGGCGATTATCGACCCGCGATGCTTTTGCCGGTCTTGAAATATGCTTTGCCGCTGTTCCTGTTTCTGGTTGTTGGAACGGCATTTGTTTTCATCAACTCCTACACGGATGCCAACGTGCCGACTGTTGCCGATATAACGAATGAGGCTGTTCCACCGTCCCGATCATCGAATCCGGATTCTGGACGGGAGATCGAGGTGGCTAATGCTCCGACGCGTCAGCCCGACGACGTACTTACCGCCGCGAATCCCAAATCGGTTGAGGTGCGTTCTGCTGTGGACAATACAAGGGAAGAAAGAGCGACACGGGCGACGTCACCGCTTATTCCGGGTAATCCGATTGACTCCAATTCAATAGATCGGGCGATCAAAAAGGCTCCTGACACGCGCGGTCCTCGGTTTGGCAACACTAATTCCAATTCATCCGTTAGTCCGGAAAGGATGGGGCCTTCGATTCCGCTGCAGTTTCGTGAAATGCTTACGTCGCTCGGTATCGACGCTTCTGATGCCGGGGAGAAGATGTGGAAGGTTATGAGACTCACGAAAGACGGAATTGCCGAACGATCAGGGCTGCGGGTAGACGATGTGATGGAAGCTATCGACGATAAGCCGATCGACTCACTTTACGACGGCAGCTTTAGCGTTAAATCTATCGGCGTCCGCCGCGACGGCAAGGTCGTTAAAATAGATATAAAGAACAACTAAGCCGTTCAGGGTTTTTTCTGTTCGTCTACCTTAGCGTCGGTCACTTCGGTCGTGAATTTCCGGTAATCGTACGATCTGATCTGCTGATTAAGATCGATTCCTTTAACCAGCAAAACGCGAACCGAGAGATTGATATCGGCTAATGAAGGCAGCCATATCTCGTCATTAAGGCGTTCTTGTTCCAATGTGAACGAGGCGCCTTTTTTCAATTTTGCGAGCACACCGCCGCCGACGTTGTAGTTATCGAACAACGTCGCTTCAATACGGGCGACCTGTTTGTCTTTCTCGTCTATCCACATCACGCCAGCCGTTTTGCCAAAGAATTTGAGCATGCTTTTCGCGTTCTTAAAATCGAAATTAGGATCGGGCTCGAAGTCAAAAACGATCACGTCACGGCCGCGAAATCGCTCACGGCGCGGATTTGTGAGTTTTGATGCACGCAAGACTTCGGCTATAGAAACGCGGCGCCCGTCCTCAGACGGCGGGCCGCTTTTAGATCGCGACTCTCTTTTTGCGATCTGTTTTTCAATCTCTTCGACGCGGTTGGCTGCGTCTTTATCGGCGTCTTCCTGGTCGTTTTTGCTCAGTGGCTTGCCGTTTTTTTCGATGAGACGGCGGATGCGGTTGCCCTTGTAAAAAGACAATTGGAAGGTTTCCGACTCAGTGTCCCGTAATACGCCGTCCTTCCCAATCGAGCGTTTTGTGGATCGCTGAACGTATGAGTACGAATCCAGAATCTTCTCGACCGCGTCTTCGTTTGACTGCAATTCGGCGAATAGCTTTGCAATATCCGGAAGCGGATCGCCGGAAACACGCGGGAAATCAAACGTAGATTTCGTCACCTGAGAGTCAGGCCGAATCGTATCGAACTCAACTACGAAAGACTCGCCTCCATATTCCATTTTCATTCGAAAAGGCTGCTGCGTACCGCTCACATCGCGGTAATCTTCGTAGCGAAAAGCTTCTGTTACATCGTCCGAAACAATCTCTTCGCGGAGAAGCAGTCCGGTCGAGGCATCAAAATACAGCTTGATCGCAACGCCTTTCGCCGTATTTAGAAGCACGACATTTACCGCTTTGCCTTCAACGGTGGATTTGCCGCCGCTAAGGATTTTAGACTTCTCCTTCTTGTAGTTGAACCAAAATGAATTGCGAAACGTTGCTTCCGCTTGTTGGGCGAGACTGGCACTGCCGGTCAGCGTTTTTAAACCGGTACGCGAATCACGTTCCCAGCCTGATTTCCCGTTATAACCGGATTCGATCTCAAAACCATCGAGATCGAATATGGTGTGATAAAGGTTGGGCTGGCCTGTTTCGGATCGAAACTTACCCGTATTGCCGGTTTTTAGGTTTGTGATGGTTCCCGATCTGCTCCATCCGCGAACGCTCTGAAGCACCTTTGCTCCGCCCATAGCCTTTTCAGCCCGCTTTAAAGTGGAGGACGGAGATTGAGCCAGGGCGGACACCGAGAGGGCGAACGCCAGAAATAATACAAAATTGAGTTTCATTTTTCTGTTCTTGTAAGACGCGTGGTTTGAGGCAGCAGGAATAGGCCCATAAAATAGAGTAGAACGGCAAAAAACTGTATGTAGCCCGTTCCGGCCGAGTATTTTGGTAATGCCAGTATCCATGTAAAAGCTTCTTGTGCCGGATTTTCGATCAATGCCCGCAGCCAGTTTTCGCTTGCCGGAGCGGTCAGGTTTGCCAGCACCAGATATTTTGCAACGAACGCGAAGCCAAACAGTGCCACAATGCTTCGCAAGAGTTTTTTGTTGTCGAAATCGGCGAAAAGGTTGTTCCAAAGTGTCCAGAGAAAGCAGAATGCGACAATCCAAAACGGCAAGCCCTGTTCCGGCATGACCGAATTAAAGATCTGCGTTGACGCCGCAAAAAGAGTTGCCAGAACGAAGGAATTCGCGACATTTTTTAATATCGGAAATTCTTCGTTGATCCAGCCGTCGACCGAAATTAGCCCGCCGCGGACAAATAACACGAGAAGTATTACGGCCAGGATCAGGCAAAGCAACGCGGGTTTCAGAAACACAAATTCGTTGCCGGGTGAAGCAAGCCGCAGCCCGCCGAGCAGCGTGACCGTCAGGAAAATAAAGGGTACCAGTAAATGTAGCCTAATAAATTTCTGACGGGTTGGATCGAGCGATTTCGATATTTTGTCGACGCTCAAACTCTTTTCGCGATTAGCCGTTTCAAGGTCAGGCCCAGAAAAAACTTCGATTATGTCGCCATCGACAACTCGCAAGGGTTCCAGAGTCTCGTCATGTAATTCGGAAGTGTGTTGTGTTGACGACGGCATCTGTCTACTTTCGCTCCCTGAATGCTTTTAGCGGATTGAAGTCATCGGATGTTACGCGGAGGCCTTCGTCGAGTTCGTTGCGAAGCTCGGCAGGTGTCTTTAGGAGCAAACCGGCATCTTTCGAAGAAAAATCACGGTTCAGCGTCGCCACCCGATTCACCGCTTCGAGGCCCGCCTTAAAAAGCGCGTCATCGTTCGAGAATCTGCCCCAGCCCTGCCTGTAATACGTATAAGCGATATAAAATTGCGTGTTCGCATCCCGCTTTTCCGGGTCCGCCCGTTCAAAGCTGTCGCGGGCGAGTACGAAATTCTCGGCGCGGAACGCGGTAAGGCCTTCGATGAACTTGGTTTGATCTATCTCGTAGGTCCCGGTAAGCACTTGACCTTTGGTTACCGTGTTTTCCACAGCTGATTGAGCCTTTGTCGAGATCTCCTCAAGCGACCGAGGCTCCGCCGCGTACAGGAAAATAATAAATATTCCGTATAGGGTGGAAAGCACGATGCTAAAAATTTGGATATACTTCTGATTCACTGGTATAATTGCCCCGATTCAATAACAATACACCGTCCACGCGGACTATTTCCACATCGGCCATGAATTCAAATGCACAATAAAAGTTTTCGCTTAGTTTTTGCCCTTTTTATTTCTTGTTTCGCTCCCTTAATCGCTTACGCTCAGCAGCCGAATAACCAAACGGATTCCAAGGATAAATGGATTCGTGTCCAAAGTGATAACGGCGAATTTTCAATTGAGGTTCCCGAGAAATACAAGTTTTATAGAAACAAGGACGGCTTTATTATTACGGAAAATGCAAAAGATTACAGGTTAGCGAACATGAGAATGCTCAACACCTATAATGCAGGAACGCTTTTAAGTTTTGAAACTTATGAAACGAAAAAAGACGCTCTCGAAAGAATTTACGGTGACGACGTTTATAAGAAAAACGACATCGAGAAATCGGTGATCAAACGGGGTGATCATTCTATCCGGCAAGTGACGACAAAAACTGACAAATATTATTCGATCAGACAGTATTTTAATTCAAAGACCAACATTTATGTTTTGACTGCGATTTCGAGAAGGGAAACGCCTCAGATGCGACGCTTCCTGGATTCACTCGTCTTCAAACCAAATACAAAAGACGACACCGACGCTAGTGCCGTTTTGCTCTCCGCATTACCGATAGATGAAATTGCAGTTGAAGAAAAGCTTGAAAACGACGCTTCACCATTCCCCTCCGCCCCACCGAACCTGCAAAAGGACGACAATATTATTCCGGTTGTCATAGTCAGTAGGCCTAGAGCTTCTTACGTTACTCCCGCCCGACAGAAGTGGGTAAAAGGAACGATTCGGCTCAAGCCCACTTTGTCCGCCGACGGTTTTGTGACAAATATCGTCGTTGTTAAAACCCTGCCCGAGGGATTGCTTCGCCAGGCTTTATTTGCGGCAATCAGACTAAAGTTTCTGCCGAAGGAAAATCGTGGTATTCCTGAAACTGTTGTTGTCACCGTAGAATACACTTTTGATATTTATTGAAATCATGAAAATTACTCTTCTGTTTTCACTTTTCCTATTGCTCGCTTTTTCAGCTTCCGCCCAAAATTTCAAAGCGGATCTCGTTGTTACAAATGCGAATGTCCAGACGGTCAATTCCTCCCAGCCGAGGGCTCAGTCAATCGCGATTACTGGAGACCGAATTGTGGCGGTCGGATCACACGCCGACACTAAGTCATTGATCGGGCCAAAAACTAAGGTCATCGATGCGAAAGGGAAGCTTGTAATTCCGGGGTTTAATGATGCCCATGTGCATTTTATGGAGACAGGTTCACAGCTTTCGTCAGTAGATCTTCGCGATGCGAAGACGCCGCTGGAGTTTGTCGCGAGGATCAAATCTTTTGCGGCGAAACTCCCTAAGGGCCGCTGGATTTTGGGAGGTAAATGGGACCATGAGAATTGGACGCCGAACAATTTGCCTACCGCAGCAATGATCGATGCCGCCACACCGGACCATCCAGTGTTTATTGATCGACTGGACGGGCACATGGCCCTTGCCAACAGCCTCGCAATGAAGTTGGGAGGCGTAAATAAAGACACCAAAGACGTCGAAGGCGGCGAGATAGTTCGTGACGCGAACGGCAATCCGACCGGTGTTTTTAAGGATGCCGCAATGGGTTATCTCGCGAAGGTTATTCCTGATTTTTCGTTCGAACAAAAGCTCGAAGCAGCCCAGGCCGCAACCGATCATGCCGCATCGCTCGGCGTTACAAGCGTTCAGGACATGTCCGCGGGGACGGATGTCGGTGTTTATCAGGAATTACTGCGTCGCGGAATGCTGAAAACGAGAGTTTATGCCTGTTCGCCGCTTTCAGATTATAAACGATGGCAGAACACAGGCGTGCATCACGCGTTTGGCGACGCGATGCTCCGTGTAGGCTGCCTGAAAGGCTATTCTGACGGCAGCCTCGGTTCCACCACGGCGTGGTTCTTTGAACCTTACAAAGATGATCCGAAGACAAGCGGCCTGGCGTCGGACGAAATACCGAAAATGGCCGAGATGATCGCCGCCGCCGACAAAGCCGGCTTGCAGATCATGATCCACGCTATCGGCGACCGCGCGAACGCTACCATCCTGGACCATTTCCAGAACGTTGAAAAGACTAACGGTGCGAGAGACCGCCGCTTTCGCATCGAGCATGCGCAGCATGTTCGGTTGGAGGATCTAAAACGCTTCGGCCAAATGAAGGTCGTCGCTTCAATGCAGCCATTCCATATAATTGACGATGGCCGCTGGGCGTGGAAACGGCTCGACGAAAAGCGTTTGAAGGGAACATATGCCTTTCGAACCTTGCTTGATTCAGGTGGTGTGCTGGCCTTCGGATCTGATTCGCCGGTGGCTCCGCTGAATCCGATTTGGGGTGTATACGCGGCAGTCACGCGTCGTACGCTCGACGATAAAAATCCGAACGGCTGGATTGCGGAGCAAAAAATCTCGGTCGAGGAAACCGTGCGTGCTTTTACCTGGGGTTCCGCATATGCAGAGTTTCAGGACAATGTTAAGGGAACGATAGAAGCAGGGAAGTTGGCGGATTTTGTAATTTTGTCGGATGATATTTTCACGATTGATCCGGTGAAGATCCGCGACGCGAAAGTTATGCTCACCGTCGTCAATGGAAAAGTGGTCTATGAAGGAAAATGATCTGGTTGCCCATTCGTTGACGAAAAGTCGGTTTATCGGTCAAACTATCGTGTAGAAAAATTGTACCTAAGAGGAAAGTCTTATATGAAAAATCTTATTAAATTGTGTGCGGTCGTATTGGTATTTTCGTGCGCGATCATGGCCCAGCAGGAAATGAACAGCAAAGGCGAGCCGGTCGTTAAAAGCAAGGACAACTCTCCCGTGGAATTGAAGGCCGGTGAGAAAATCACCCGTGGAGATGCCTTAGTTGCCGGCACAAAAAAAGTCTCGGTTGAAAAGGTGCTAAAAACCCCGGACAAATACGCCGATAAGACAGTCGCGGTCGAGGGTGTGATTGTTCGTTCCTGCAAAAAGGAAGGCTGCTGGATGGAAATGGCCGACAAGGCCAACGGCAAATCGGTCCGCGTCACATTCGGCGACCACAAATTTTTCATCCCGCTAAACGCCGCCGGCATGAGGGTCAAAGCCCAGGGTGTTTTCAAAACAAAAGTGCTGCCGAAAGATCATGTCGATCATTTGATCAACGATGACGGAGCAAAATTCGACAATCGTAACGCTGACGGAACCGTGACCGAAGTATCGTTTGATGCAACGGGCGTTGAGCTCACTAAGAAGTAGCACTCTAGCAAAACAAAAAAAGACTCGGTTCTTTTCCATGGACCGAGTCTTTTTTTGCTTAAAAGACAGCTGATTAGAATTTCAGTCTAACACCAATCTGTGCCTGTCGCGGTTCGCCGAAGCCGGCCGAAACCGTTCCGTCGAAGTTAAATGTAAGCGGTCGCGGAAGACTTCGCTGGTTGCGGTTGTTGAAGATGTTAAAGGCTTCAAAGATC